>NZ_JBSFJX010000040.1:0-65601 GCF_053598275.1 Streptomyces sp. NPDC001156
ACACCGGCCGGGGGCGCGATGTCGGCGGCGGTGACCAGACCCGGGCCCTGCTTGCGCAGGTACATCACGACCGGCTCGTCGTGCTCCGAGGAGACGACCAGCTGCTTGATGTTGAGGATCAGGTCGGTGACGTCCTCCTTGACGCCCGGCACGGTGGTGAACTCGTGCAGGACGCCGTCGATGCGGATGCTGGTGACAGCAGCGCCGGGGATCGACGACAGGAGGGTGCGGCGGAGGGAGTTACCGAGGGTGTAGCCGAAGCCCGGCTCCAGCGGCTCGATCACGAACCGGGAACGGAACTCGTCGACGACCTCCTCGGTCAACGAGGGTCGCTGAGCGATCAGCATCTGTGGATCAGATCCTTCATTCGTGGACGCCCGCTATATGACGCCCGACGGGCCGCACCTGACAGAGTGCGGGTACTGCAAGGGTACGGGCGGTACGACCCCAAGGGGCCGTACCGCCCGAAACCGCTGTCCTGCGAAGCGGCCGTGCGTCAGACGCGGCGGCGCTTCGGCGGACGGCAGCCGTTGTGCGGGGTCGGGGTGACGTCCTGGATGGAGCCGACCTCGAGGCCCGTGGCCTGCAGGGAGCGGATCGCGGTCTCACGACCGGAACCCGGGCCCTTCACGAACACGTCGACCTTGCGCATGCCGTGCTCCTGGGCGCGGCGGGCGGCCGACTCGGCGGCCATCTGCGCGGCGAACGGCGTGGACTTCCGGGAGCCCTTGAAGCCGACGTGGCCGGCGGAGGCCCAGGAGATCACGTTGCCGGACGGGTCCGTGATCGAGACGATCGTGTTGTTGAACGTGCTCTTGATGTGCGCGTGGCCGTGAGCGACGTTCTTCTTTTCCTTGCGGCGCACCTTCTTGGCAGCGCCCTGACGACCCTTGGGGGGCATCTACTAACTCCTACGGGAGGTGGTCGGTCCTACAGCGAAGACCGTGGACAGATGTCCGCTGCGGACTACTTCTTGCCCGGCTTCTTCTTGCCGGCGATGGCGCGACGCGGGCCCTTGCGGGTACGGGCGTTGGTGCTGGTGCGCTGACCGCGGACGGGCAGACCGCGACGGTGACGGAGACCCTGGTAGCAACCGATCTCCACCTTGCGGCGGATGTCGGCCTGGATCTCACGACGGAGGTCACCCTCGGTCTTGATGTTGTTGTCGACGTACTCGCGGATCGCGACGAGCTGCTCCTCGGAGAGGTCGCGAACACGGGTGTTCGGGTCGATGCCGGTCTCCGCCAGCGTCAGCTGGGAGAGCGTCCGGCCGATGCCGAACACATAGGTGAGGGCGACCTCCACGCGCTTTTCGCGCGGGATGTCAACACCGGAAACGCGTGCCATTCAATGGCTCCTGGTGATCTTCGGAGGTCTTCCGCAGAGCCGGCTCCCGACCGCCGTACGAGGTACGAACCGGGTCCCCGGCCTCCGAACCGGGGGTATCGGAACCGTATGGCTCCGGGCACTGCGTATGAACATATTCAGCTTGCGTCGCGCGAATTTCTGCGGATGCAGAGGTGCGGTCGTGCGTCAGCCCTGGCGCTGCTTGTGGCGCGGGTTCTCACAGATGACCATGACCCGACCGTGACGGCGGATCACCCTGCACTTGTCGCAGATCTTCTTGACGCTCGGCTTGACCTTCATGGGATTGAGGTTCTCCGGGTCAGTGCCACCACCCCGCCGGAGCGGAGTGCGGGCAAGATCTACTTGTATCGGTAGACGATCCGGCCACGCGTCAGGTCGTACGGAGACAACTCCACCACGACCCGGTCGTCAGGGAGGATGCGGATGTAGTGCATACGCATCTTGCCGCTGATGTGTGCCAGGACCTGGTGGCCGTTCTGGAGCTCGACCTTGAACATGGCGTTCGGAAGAGACTCGACGACAGTGCCCTCGATCTCGATGGCACCTTGCTTCTTGGCCACGCTTCGCCCTTCGAATCGACTACCTTGATCGACTCAGGGTCCCGCATGCGGACATGCGAATACACGAGAGCCGACGAGTCAGTCTACGCCAGGCCCCTCGGAAAGACGAATCGTGGAAGTCTGCCCCATGCGCGAGATCATCATGCGCGCGGGGCCCCTCAGGCCGCCGGACTCAGGCCAGCGGGTCCGGGGCCGTCGTGATGCCGTATTCGGCGAGCTTCGCCTTACCGCCGTCCGGGGCCGTCAGGACCAGCGGGCCCTGCTCCGTCAGGGCGACGGAGTGCTCCCAGTGCGAGGACCAGGTGCCGTCCGTGGTGATCACGGTCCAGTCGTCCTCGAGCACCTCGGTCTTCGGCGTCCCCAGCGACACCATCGGCTCGATGGCGAGGCAGAAGCCGGGCACCAGCTTGGGGCCCTTGCCCCGGCGCCGGTCGACATAGTTCAGCAGATGCGGGTCCATGTGCATCTCGGTGCCGATGCCGTGCCCGCCGTAGTCCTCGATGATCCCGTACCTGCCGCCGCCCGGCTTCGGCTGCCGGCGGATGTACGTCTCGATCGCCCGGGAGACGTCGACGAGCCGGTTGCCCTGCTTCACCGCCGCGATCCCGGCCCACATCGACTCCTCGGTCACCCGGGACAGCTCGATCAGCTCCGGAGCGTGACCGGACCCCACGAAGACGGTGTACGCGGCATCCCCGTGCCAGCCGTCCACGATGGCGCCAGCGTCGATGGAGATGATGTCCCCGTCCTTGAGCACGACCTCGTCGGAGGGGATGCCGTGGACCACGACCTCGTTCGCCGAGGTGCAGATCGTCGCGGGGAAGCCTCCGTAGCCCAGGAAGTTCGACTTCGCCCCGTGCTCGGCGAGGACCTTGCGCGCCACCTCGTCCAGGTCCTTCGTCGTGGCCCCGGGAACGGCCGCCTCGCGGGTGGCCGCATGCACAGCGGCGACGACCAGCCCCGCCTCACGCATCTTGGCGATCTGCTCAGGGGTCTTGATCTGCACCATGGGGGCTGCGGCCTTTCTGGACCTGGAGATGACGGACACCATCAACGATAAGGGGCGGCCGATACTGCCCGGCCGCGCTCGGTGCCGGCGCCCGCTCGGGTCGGCCGGGATCCGGGTCCGGAAGCCGCGGCCGCGTCCGAGGGACCGCACACCACGGCCGCGGTCCCGAGTCGGGACCGCGGCCGGTGAGCGGTGAGGGCGACTACTTGGCGTCGACCTTCTGCTTGAGCGCCTCCATCGCGCGGCGGGTGACCTCTTCCACCTTGCCGAGCGCGGAGATCGTGGCTACCAGGCCCTGCGCCTTGTAGTAGTCGATGATCGGCTCGGTCTGCTGGTGGTAGACCTCCAGCCGCTTGCGGACGGTCTCCTCGGAGTCGTCGTCGCGCTGGTAGAGCTCGCCACCGCAGACGTCGCAGACGCCCGCCTGCTTCGGAGGCTTGTACGACTCGTGGAAGACGTGCGACGGCTCGTTGCGGCAGACCCGGCGGCCCGCGATGCGCTTGACGACCTCTTCCTCGGGGACCTCGAGGTCGAGGACCGCGTCCAGCTTCATGCCCTCGCTCTTGAGCATGTCGTCCAGCGCCTCGGCCTGCTGCACATTGCGCGGGAAGCCGTCCAGCAGGAAGCCGTTCTTCGCGTCCGGCTGCTCCATGCGGTCCTTGGCCATCGCGATGGTGACCTCGTCCGGTACCAGTTCGCCCTTGTCCATGAAGGACTTCGCCAGCTTGCCGAGTTCCGTCTGCTGGCTGATGTTGGCGCGGAACAGGTCGCCCGTGGAGATGTGCGGGATCGACAGGTTCTTGGCGAGGAACGCGGCCTGCGTTCCCTTGCCGGCACCGGGCGGTCCGACGAGGACGATTCGCATCAGCGGAGGAACCCTTCGTAATTGCGCTGCTGGAGCTGGCTCTCGATCTGCTTCACCGTCTCGAGACCGACACCCACGATGATCAGGATGCTGGTGCCACCGAACGGGAAGTTCTGGCTCGCCCCGAAGCCAACCAACGCCACTGTCGGTACGAGAGCAATCAGACCCAGGTACAGCGATCCCGGCCAGGTGATCCGGTTGAGCACGTACGAGAGGTACTCAGCGGTGGGCCGACCGGCCCGGATGCCCGGGATGAAGCCACCATACTTCTTCATGTTGTCCGCGACTTCCTCGGGGTTGAACGAGATGGCCACGTAGAAGAACGCGAAGAAAACAATCAGCAAGAAGTACAGAGTGATGTAAATCGGGTGGTCGCCCTTGGTCAGGTTCTGCTGGATCCAGGCTTTCCACCCCGAACCGCCCCCGGCGAACTGCGCGATCAGGGCCGGAATGTACAGCAGCGACGAGGCGAAGATGACGGGGATCACACCCGCCTGGTTCACCTTGAGCGGGATGTACGTGGACGTACCGCCGTAGGAACGCCGGCCGATCATGCGCTTCGCGTACTGGACCGGGATGCGCCGCTGCGCCTGCTCGACGAAGACCACCAGGCCGACCATGACCAGACCGACGGCGATGACGGTGCCGAACTCGATCCAGCCGCCCGCCAGGGTGCCCTGCTTCTTGATGGCCCACAGCGCGGACGGGAAGGTCGCGGCGATCGAGATGAACATCAGGATGGACATGCCGTTGCCGATACCGCGGTCGGTGATCAGCTCGCCGAGCCACATGACGACGGCCGTACCGGCGGTCATGCAGATGACCATCGTGATGGTGCTGAAGATCGACTGATCCGGGACGATCGAGGTCGCCACCGGGCAGCCCGAGAACAGGGCGCCGCTGCGGGCGGTGGCCACCAGGCCCGTGCCCTGGAGGATCGCCAGCGCCACCGTCAGGTAACGGGTGTACTGCGTGATCTTCGTCGTACCCGCCGAGCCCTCCTTCTTCAGGGCCTCGAGACGGGGGATGACCACGGTCAGCAGCTGGAGAATGATGCTCGCCGTGATGTAGGGCATGATGCCCAGCGCGAAGATCGTGATCTGCAGCAGCGCGCCGCCGCTGAACATGTTGACCAGACCGAACAGGCCCTGGTTGCCCTTGGCGACATCGATACAAGTCTGGACGCTCTTGTAGTCGACGCCCGGGATCGGGATGTGCGTACCGACCCGGTACACCACGATGATGGCGAGCGTGAAGAGCAGCTTCTTGCGCAGGTCGGGCGTCCTGAACGCCCGGGCGAACGCGGTGAGCACGGTGCCTCCTGCGACCCCCGCGCGACTGCGTCAAGGGTGACGGTCTTGAGATTCCGACTGGACAACGACATGAGTAACGGTCGACTACCGCCCAGAGTGCCCGTACTGCGGCGCCCTGTGAAAGTTGGCAGTGCTGGCCACCTTACCGGCGAGACTGCCCCCTTGGAACGACCAACCGGGGATACCCCGATGTGGGATATCCCCGGCGGGATCGTTCAGGCCATCGAGGCGTCCGAGGGAATCAGACGAGCTCGGTGACGGTACCGCCGGCGGCGGTGATCTTCTCCTTGGCGGAGCCGGAGACGGCGTCGACCGTCACCTGCAGCGCCACGGAGACCTCGCCCTGGCCCAGGACCTTGACGAGGCTGTTCTTGCGAACGGCGCCCTTGGCCACCAGGTCCTCGACCGTGACCTCGCCACCCTCGGGGTAGAGCGCGGCCAGCTTGTCGAGGTTCACGACCTGGAACTCGGTCTTGAACGGGTTCTTGAAGCCCTTCAGCTTCGGGAGGCGCATGTGCAGCGGCATCTGGCCACCCTCGAAGCGCTCCGGAACCTGGTAGCGGGCCTTGGTGCCCTTGGTACCACGACCGGCCGTCTTACCCTTCGACGCCTCACCACGACCCACACGGGTCTTGGCGGTCTTGGCGCCCGGGGCGGGACGGAGGTTGTGGATCTTGAGCGGGTTCTGCTCCGCCATGATCAGTCGACCTCCTCGACCGTCACGAGGTGGCGGACGGTGTGCACCATGCCGCGGAACTCGGGGCGGTCCTCCTTGACGACCACGTCACCCAGGCGCTTGAGGCCCAGGGAACGCAGGGTGTCACGGTGGTTCTGCTTGCTGCCGATGTAGGACTTGACCTGCGTGATCTTGAGCTGTGCCATCACGCACCCGCCCCGGCACGCGCACGCAGCAGGGCCGCGGGAGCGACGTCCTCGAGCGGCAGACCACGGCGGGCCGCGACCTCCTCGGGACGCTGCAGGCCCTTCAGGGCCGCCACGGTCGCGTGCACGATGTTGATCGCGTTGTCGGAGCCGAGCGACTTCGACAGGATGTCGTGGATACCGGCGCACTCGAGCACGGCACGCACCGGACCACCGGCGATAACACCGGTACCCGGGGACGCGGGCTTGAGCAGCACGACGCCGGCAGCCTTCTCACCCTGGATCGGGTGCGGGATGGTGCCCTGGATCCGGGGGACCTTGAAGAAGTGCTTCTTGGCCTCCTCAACGCCCTTGGCGATGGCGGCCGGCACCTCCTTGGCCTTGCCGTATCCGACACCCACGGTGCCGTCACCGTCGCCCACCACGACCAGCGCGGTGAAGCTGAAGCGACGACCACCCTTCACAACCTTGGCGACACGGTTGATCGCGACGACGCGCTCAACGTACGCGGTCTTCTCGGCGGCAGCAGCGCCGCCGTCACGGCCCTTCCGGTCCCGCCGCTCGCCGCCACCGGCACCGCCACCGCGGCGCTGGGGTCCAGCCATTGGAATTACCTCTCTCTGTTTCCGCTAGCTACGGCAGGCTCAGAACTTGAGCCCGGCTTCGCGGGCGGCGTCCGCCAGGGCGGCGATGCGCCCGGCGTACTGGTTGCCACCACGGTCGAACACGACAGCCTCGACACCGGCGGCCTTGGCACGCTCGGCGACCAGGGCGCCGACCTGCTTGGCCTGCGCGGACTTGTCGCCCTCGCCACCACGGACCGAGGTGTCCAGCGTGGACGCCGATGCCAGGGTGTGGCCCTTGAGGTCGTCGATCACCTGCGCCACGATGTGGCGGTTGGAGCGGGTCACGACCAGACGCGGACGCTCCGCCGTACCCGAAACCCGCTTGCGGATCCGGAGGTGACGGCGCTTGATCGCGGCGCGCTTGTAGGCGTCGCCCTTGAGGATCTTCTGTCCGTATGCCATGGCTTACTTGCCCGCCTTTCCGACCTTGCGGCGGATGACTTCGCCCTCGTACTTGACGCCCTTGGCCTTGTACGGGTCGGGCTTGCGCAGCTTGCGGATGTTGGCCGCAACCTCGCCGACCTTCTGCTTGTCGATGCCCTCGACCGAGAAACGGGTGGGGGCCTCCACCTTGAAGGTGATGCCCTCGGGGGCCTCGACGGTGATCGGGTGGCTGTAGCCGAGCGCGAACTCGAGGTTCGAGCCCTTGGCGGTCACGCGGTAACCGACACCGCTGATCTCGAGCTTCTTCACGTAACCCTGGGTCACGCCGGTGATCATGTTCGCCACCAGCGTGCGGGACAGGCCGTGCAGGGCCTTGTTCTGACGCTCGTCGTTGGGGCGGGTGACGTTCAGAACGCCGTCCTCACCCTTGACGATCTCGATCGGCGCCACGACGGTGTGGGTCAGCGTGCCCTTGGGGCCCTTGACCGAGACCGTGTTGCCGTCGATGGTGACGTCCACGCCGGCGGGAACCGCGATGGGGAGCTTGCCGATGCGCGACATAGCTGTTTCCTCCGTTCCCTTCCGTTACCAGACGTAGGCGAGGACTTCTCCGCCTACGCCCTTCTTGCCGGCCTGCTTGTCGGTGAGGAGCCCGTGGGACGTGGAGATGATCGCCACGCCGAGGCCGCCGAGCACCTTCGGCAGGTTGGTGGACTTCGCGTACACCCGGAGACCGGGCTTGGAGATCCGCTTGATGCCCGCGATGGAGCGCTCACGGTTCGGGCCGAACTTCAGCTCGAGGACGAGGTTCTTGCCGACCTCGGCGTCCTCGACCTTCCAGCCCGTGATGAAGCCCTCCTGCTGGAGGATCTCTGCGATGTGCGACTTGATCTTCGATGCCGGCATCGTCACGGAGTCGTGGTATGCCGAGTTCGCGTTCCGCAGACGCGTAAGCATGTCTGCGATCGGATCAGTCATGGTCATGAAGTGGCCTTCGGCCTCTCTCGCCGGGGTTTCCTGGTGCGCCATCCCTCTCCCCGATCCGAGACGGGACGGGTGCGGCGCGGTGGACCTACGGCGTAGTAAGTCGTACGGGCGGCAGACGCCCAACCCCACAAGCCTAATGCATGTGAGTTGGGCCGCCTGTCGACCCAGATGCTTACCGAGAGCCTGGCATCAACCCAACTGGGCTGGTTACCAGGAGCTCTTGGTCACGCCCGGCAGCTCGCCACGGTGAGCCATCTCACGAAGGCACACGCGGCACAGGCCGAACTTGCGGTACACGGAGTGCGGACGGCCGCAGCGCTGGCAGCGGGTGTACGCGCGCACACCGAACTTGGGCTTGCGAACAGCCTTGGCAATCAGAGCCTTCTTCGCCATCTCGCTTACGCCTCCTTGAACGGGAAGCCGAGGTGACGAAGGAGCGCGCGGCCCTCAGCGTCGTTGGTCGCCGTGGTGACCACGGTGATGTCCATACCCCGGGTACGGTCGATCTTGTCCTGGTCGATCTCGTGGAACATGACCTGCTCCGTGAGACCGAAGGTGTAGTTGCCACGGCCGTCGAACTGCTTGGGGGACAGACCGCGGAAGTCGCGGATGCGCGGCAGCGCGAGCGACAGGGTGCGGTCCAGGAACTCCCACATGCGGTCGCCACGAAGCGTGACGTGGGCACCGATCGGCTGGCCCTCGCGCAGCTTGAACTGCGCGATGGACTTACGGGCCTTGGTGACGGCCGGCTTCTGACCGGTGATCGTGGTGAGGTCGCGGATGGCGCCCTCGATCAGCTTGGAGTCGCGGGCGGCGTCGCCCACACCCATGTTGACCACGATCTTGACGAGGCCCGGGATCTGCATGACGTTCTCGTACTTGAACTCGTCACGCAGCTTGCCCGCGATCTCCTCGCGGTACTTGTGCTTCAGACGCGGAGTGGTGGTGGTCGCCATCAGATGTCCTCACCCGTCCGCTTGGCAACGCGGATCTTGTTGCCGTTGTCGTCGAAGCGGTAGCCGACACGCGTGACGACCTTGTTGCCGTCCTTCTCCACGACCAGCTGAACGTTGGACACGTGGATCGGGGCCTCGGTGGTCACGATGCCGCCGGCCTGCGAACCGCTGGCGGTCGGGCCGGCCTTGGTGTGCTTCTTGACCCGGTTGACACCCTCGACCAGGACACGCTCGTCGCGCGGGTAAGCGGCAATGACCTTGCCCTGCTTGCCCTTGTCCTTACCGGTGATGACCTGGACCAGGTCGCCCTTCTTGATCTTCATGCTTACAGCACCTCCGGCGCGAGCGAGATGATCTTCATGAACTTCTTCTCGCGCAGCTCACGGCCGACCGGGCCGAAGATGCGGGTGCCGCGAGGGTCGCCGTCGTTCTTGAGAATGACGGCGGCGTTCTCGTCGAAGCGGATGTACGAGCCGTCCGGACGGCGGCGCTCCTTGACGGTGCGAACGATGACCGCCTTGACGACGTCACCCTTCTTCACGTTGCCACCGGGGATCGCGTCCTTGACGGTGGCGACGATGACGTCACCGATGCCCGCGTAGCGGCGACCGGAGCCACCGAGCACACGGATGCAAAGGATCTCCTTCGCACCAGTGTTGTCGGCGACACGCAGTCGCGACTCCTGCTGGATCACGTCTATCTCCTGATCGTCTGCCGGTTCCCTCCGGGTGTTGAGGCCGGAGAGCCTGGCGGAACTGTCCTGCGGGAGGTGCCCCGCAGGAATTACTTACGCCTCTTCAGGCGGAAACCCACGCCGGGGGCCGGGACCTGACGGTACGGCCCCCAGCGGTGGTCAGCCGGGGCTTCGCAGCCCCCGCTGGTTACTTCGCCTTCTCGAGGATCTCGACGACGCGCCAGCGCTTGCTCGCGGACAGCGGCCGGGTCTCCATGAGGAGGACGCGGTCGCCGACACCCGCGGCGTTCTGCTCGTCGTGCGCCTTGAGCTTGTTCGTACGGCGGATGACCTTGCCGTACAGCGCGTGCTTGACGCGGTCCTCGACGGCGACGACGACGGTCTTGTCCATCTTGTCGCTGACGACGAGACCCTCGCGGGTCTTGCGGAAGCCGCGCGCCTCAGTGTTCTCAGTCACGTTCTTCTCGCTCATCAGGCGTTCTCCACCGTTTCGATGCCCAGCTCACGCTCGCGCATCAGGGTGTAGATCCGCGCGATGTCCTTGCGGACCGCCTTCAGACGGCCGTGGTTCTCGAGCTGGCCCGTCGCCGCCTGGAAGCGGAGGTTGAACAGCTCTTCCTTGGCCTCGCGGAGCTTGTCCAGAAGCTCCTCGTTGCCCAGCTCGCGCAGCTCGGACGCCTTGGTACCGGCCGACATCACGCTTCACCTGCCTCGCGCTTGACGATCCGGCACTTCATCGGCAGCTTGTGGGCCGCACGGGTCAGCGCCTCACGGGCGATCTTCTCGTTGGGGTACGACAGCTCGAACATCACGCGTCCGGGCTTGACGTTGGCGATCCACCACTCCGGAGAACCCTTACCGGAACCCATGCGGGTCTCAGCGGGCTTCTTGGTGAGCGGACGGTCCGGGTAGATGTTGATCCAGACCTTGCCGCCACGCTTGATGTGACGGGTCATGGCGATACGAGCGGCCTCGATCTGACGGTTCGTCACATACGCCGGGGTGAGCGCCTGGATGCCGTACTCGCCGAACGCAATCTGCGTGCCGCCCTTGGCAGCGCCGTCGCGCTTCGGGTGGTGCTGCTTGCGGTGCTTGACCCTACGGGGGATCAGCATGTCGGTCAGGCCTCCGTTCCGGTGCTCTCAGCCGGAGCGGCAGCGGGAGCGTCGGCCTTGGGGGCCTCGGCAGCCGGAGCCTGCTGCGGCTTGCGGCCGCGCCCGCCGCGCTCGCCACCGCGGCCACCACGGGCCGGGCGGTCGGCACCACCGCGGGCCGGGCGGTTACCCGCACGGGCGGCAGCGTTCTCGGCGCGGACCTCGGCGATGTTCTTGACGTCGCCCTTGTAGATCCAGACCTTCACACCGATACGGCCGAAGGTCGTCTTGGCCTCGAAGAAGCCGTAGTCCACGTTCGCGCGGAGCGTGTGCAGGGGCACACGGCCCTCGCGGTAGAACTCCGAGCGGGACATCTCGGCGCCGCCGAGGCGGCCACCGCACTGGATCTTGATGCCCTTGGCGCCCGCCTTCATCGCCGACTGCATGCTCTTACGCATGGCGCGGCGGAAGGAGACGCGGGAGGAGAGCTGCTCGGCGACGGCCTGGGCAACCAGCTGAGCGTCGGTCTCGGGGTTCTTGACCTCGAGGATGTTCAGCTGGACCTGCTTGCCCGTGAGCTTCTCGAGGTCGCCGCGGATGCGGTCGGCCTCGGCGCCACGGCGGCCGATGACGATGCCCGGACGCGCGGTGTGGATGTCCACGCGGACGCGGTCACGGGTGCGCTCGATCTCGACCTTGGAGATGCCGGCGCGCTCCATGCCGGACGTCATCATCCGACGGATGGAGACGTCTTCCTTGACGTAGTCCTTGTACAGCTTGTCGGCGTACCAACGCGACTTGAAGTCGGTCGTGATACCGAGCCGGAACCCATGCGGGTTTACCTTCTGGCCCATTACCGGGTTCCTTCCTTGCTGCTGACGACCACGGTGATGTGGCTGGTCCGCTTGCGGATCCGGTAGGCACGGCCCTGGGCACGCGGACGGAACCGCTTCAGGGTCGGGCCCTCATCGACGTAGGCCTCGGAGATGAAGAGGCTGTCGACATCGGTGTGGTCGTAGTTGTGCGCGGCGTTGGCAATGGCGCTGTCCAGCACCTTGCCGACCGGCACGCTCGCGGCCTGCGGGGCGAAACGCAGGACCGCCTGAGCCTCCGTGGCGTTCATGCCACGGATGAGGTCCACCACGCGGCGGGCCTTCATGGGCGTGACGCGGATGTACCGCGCCTGGGCCCTGGCTTCCATGGTTGTCCTTCCAGTGTCTGTCATGGTCATTCCACCCCGCTGCTAGCGGCGCTTCGACTTCCGGTCGTCCTTGACGTGACCCCGGAAGGTGCGCGTCGGCGAGAACTCGCCGAGCTTGTGGCCGACCATCGACTCGGTGACAAACACCGGAATGTGGGTCTTGCCGTTGTGCACCGCGATCGTGTGGCCGAGCATGGCCGGGACGATCATCGAGCGGCGGGACCAGGTCTTGATGACGTTCTTGGTGCCGGCTTCGTTCTGGACATCCACCTTCTTGATCAGGTGGTCGTCGACGAAGGGCCCCTTCTTGAGACTGCGCGGCATCTAAACCCGCTCCTAGCGCTTCTTGTTCGTCTTGCGGCGGCGGACGATGTACTTGTCGCTCGCCTTCTTGGCGGAACGAGTACGGCCTTCCTTCTGGCCCCACGGGGACACCGGGTGGCGGCCACCGGAGGTACGGCCCTCACCACCACCGTGCGGGTGGTCCACGGGGTTCATGACCACACCACGCACGGTCGGGCGGACGCCCAGCCAGCGCTTGCGGCCGGCCTTGCCCCAGTTGATGTTCGACTGCTCGGCGTTGCCGACCTCGCCGACAGTGGCGCGGCAGCGGACGTCGACCAGGCGGATCTCGCCGGACGGCATGCGCAGGTGGGCGTAGGCGCCCTCCTTCGCGAGCAGCTGCACGGAGGCACCGGCCGAGCGGGCGAACTTGGCGCCACCGCCCGGACGCAGCTCGATGGCGTGCAGGGTCGTACCGACCGGGATGTTGCGCAGGGCCAGGTTGTTGCCCGGCTTGATGTCGGCCCCGGGACCGTTCTCGACGCGGTCACCCTGCTGCAGGTTGCGCGGGGCGAGGATGTAGCGCTTCTCGCCGTCGGCGTAGTGCAGCAGCGCGATGCGCGCGGTGCGGTTGGGGTCGTACTCGATGTGCGCGACCTTCGCCGGCACGCCGTCCTTGTCGTGACGACGGAAGTCGATCACTCGGTAGGCGCGCTTGTGTCCGCCACCCTGGTGGCGAACGGTCACACGACCGGTGTTGTTACGGCCGCCCTTGCTGTGCAGGGGACGGACCAGCGACTTCTCCGGCGTGGACCGCGTGACCTCGACGAAGTCGGCGACGCTGGCGCCACGACGGCCCGGCGTAGTCGGCTTGTACTTGCGGATTCCCATTTCTCAGTCCTCGTCCGATATCGGACGATCCGGACCGCCCTTAGGCGGTCGGACCGCCGAAGATGTCGATACGGTCGCCCTCGGCGAGGGTCACGATCGCGCGCTTGGTGGCGGCGCGCTGGCCGAAGCCCGTGCGGGTCCGCTTGCGCTTGCCCTGGCGGTTGATCGTGTTGACCCCGGTGACCTTGACCGAGAAGACCGCCTGGACGGCCTCCTTGATCTGGGTCTTGTTCGCGCTCGGGGCAACGACGAACGTGTACTTGTTCTCGTCGAGGAGCGCGTAGCTCTTCTCCGACACGACCGGCTTCAGCAGGACGTCACGGGGGTCCGTGTACGCCTTGCTCGCCGGGGTGACGACGGTGTTCTTGCCCTCGGCGGCGTGGCGACGCGCCTTGGCGACGCGTGCGGCCTTGGCGGCCTTGGCGGCCTTCGAGGCAATGGCGGGGTGACGGATAGCCATCAGGCCTCGCTCCCTTCGGTGTCGTTGGCCTTCGGGCCGGACACGAAGGACTCGAAAGCGGCCTGGGTGAAGACCACGTCGTCGGAGACGATCACGTCGTACGTGTTCAGCTGGCCCGGCTCCAGGATGTGGACCTGGGGCAGGTTGCGGGCGGACAGCCACGCGGCCTCGTCGGCGCGCTCGACGACCAGGAGCAGGTTCTTGCGCTCCGAGATCTTGCCGAACAGCGTCCTGGCGGCCTTGGTGGAGGGGGTCTCGCCCTCGATCACGCCGGTGACGACGTGGATGCGGTTGTGGCGGGCCCGGTCGGTGAGGGCGTGGCGCAGGGCCGCGGCCTTCATCTTCTTCGGGGTCCGCTGCGAGTAGTCACGCGGCACGGGACCGTGCACGACGCCACCACCGGCGAACTGCGGCGCGCGGGTCGAACCCTGACGGGCGCGGCCGGTGCCCTTCTGGCGGTACGGCTTCCTGCCGCCACCACGGACCTCGGCACGGGTCTTGGTCTTGTGCGTGCCCTGGCGGGCAGCCGCGTTCTGCGCGACGACGACCTGGTGGATCAGCGGAATGCTGACCTTCTCCACGCCGAAGATCTCCGCGGGGAGTTCGACGCTACCGGCCTTCTCGCCGGCAGGCGAAAGGATGTCAACAGTGCTCATCGGTTACCTCAGGCCCCCTTGGCCGCGGTGCGGACCAGGACGAGGCCGCCGTTCGGACCGGGAACCGCGCCCTTGATGAGCAGCAGACCCTTCTCCGCGTCAACGGCGTGGACGGTCAGGTTCTGGGTGGTGACGCGCTCGTTGCCCATGCGACCCGCCATGCGGACGCCCTTGAACACACGGCCCGGGGTGGCGCAGCCACCGATCGAACCGGGAGAGCGGTGCTTGCGCTGAACGCCGTGCCCGGCGCCGAGGCCCTTGAAGTTGTGACGCTTCATGACACCGGCGAAGCCCTTGCCCTTGCTCTTGCCGGTGACGTCGACCCTCACACCAGCCTCGAACACCTCAGCGGTGATCTCCTGGCCGAGGGTGTACTCGGAGGCATCCGACGTGCGGATCTCGACGAGGTGACGACGCGGGGTGACGTCCGCCTTGGCGAAGTGGCCCTTGAGGGGCTTGTTCACCTTGCGCGGGTCGATCTCACCGAAGGCGATCTGGACGGACTCGTAGCCGTCGGCGTCGTTCGTACGGACCTGGGTGACGACGTTCGGCCCGGCCTTGACGACGGTCACGGGGACGACACGGTTGTTCTCGTCCCAGACCTGCGTCATACCGAGCTTCTCGCCCAGGATGCCCTTGATCTGCTTGGTCATCTCTCAGATCACCGGCCTCAGAGCTTGATCTCGATGTCGACACCGGCCGGGAGGTCGAGTCGCATCAGAGAGTCAACGGTCTTGGGGGTCGGGTCGAGGATGTCGATCAGGCGCTTGTGGGTGCGCATCTCGAAGTGCTCGCGCGAGTCCTTGTACTTGTGCGGCGACTTGATGACGCAGTACACGTTCTTCTCAGTGGGCAGCGGCACCGGGCCCGCGACCGACGCACCAGTACGGGTCACCGTTTCGACGATCTTCTTCGCCGAGGAGTCGATGACCTCGTGGTCGTAGGCCTTGAGCCGGATGCGGATCTTCTGTCCCGCCATGGCTACTTCGTAGTCCTGTCTCTTTTACGCTCTGGAACCCGGCGTTCCAGTCTTCCCTCCTCCGACCCACGTGGTCGGGCGTGTCGCGCTCCCGCTGACACAGATGCCCCTTGTTCGAACATCCCTGCTGGGGAACACGGCCCTTCCGGAACCGCGAGACCGGGGGCGGACCCGCCGGGTACCTGGCCGGTGCCGCACCCACGCTTCCCGGAAGATTCCCGTACGTCCGCCCCAGCGCTGCCGTGAGGCAGTTAGGGCGACGAGTACTGTGGGACTCGCTTCCGGTCCTCCCGGCGGGAGGCGCACAGCATCAACACTCGACCGAGCAACCCCGCTAGTCTGCCATAGAGGGCGGGGCGCTGGCCAATCGAGCCGGAGAGGATACCCGGACGGTTCCGCGGGTCAAACCCGGCTCGCCCCATCACAGCCGACCCGCGGGTCCGCACCCGGGGACCGCGGATAATCCCTCGCCCGCCGCCGCGCCGCGATCCTACGCTGACCAGGTACATCGGCCGTCACGGGGGACGTTCACCATGCGCACGCACTATCCGCGGACCCCGCATCTGCCCTGGTCCCCCGGCGCGACCGCCGATGATCTGCGGGTCACCGACCTGTCCGGGCTGCGCGGCCGCGAGGTCGTCGTCACCGAGAAGCTCGACGGTGAGAACACCACCCTCTACGCCGACGGCCTGCACGCCCGCTCGCTCGACTCGGCCCACCATCCCTCCCGCACCTGGGTCAAGGCGCTCCAGGCACGCATCGGGCCCGCCATACCCGAGGGCTGGCGGGTGTGCGGGGAGAACATGTACGCCCGCCACTCGATCGCGTACGACGCCCTGGAGAGCTGGTTCTACGGCTTCTCGGTGTGGGACGGCGACGGCCGCTGCCTGGACTGGGACCGGACGGTGGCCTTTCTGCACGGGCTCGGCATTCCCGCGCCGCGGGTGCTGTGGCGAGGCGTGTTCGACGAGCGGGCCCTGCGCGCTCTGCCGGTGGATCCCGGGCGCCAGGAGGGGTACGTCGTCCGGGTCGCGGACGGGTTCGGCGCGGAGGAGTTCGGGGAGCGCGTGGCCAAGTGGGTGCGCGCCGGGCATGTGCGGACGGACACGCACTGGATGCACGCGGCCGTCGTCGAGAACGGGCTCGGGCCGAGCGCCGCGTTGTGGGCGGTGCGCTCCGGGGCGGCTGTCGACGCGGCGGCGTTGGAGGAGGCCGTCGGGTTGCGCGGCGAGGGCGACCGACGGGCCGCCGCCCGGTTCGATCCGGCGGAGCGGTCGGGTGACGACCGGCTCGCCGGCGTACTGGCCGCGCTGCTGCACGGGGGCAGACGAGGGCGGCTCGCGGCACGGCTCGCCGGGGTGGTGGGCATGCCGCTCGCACGCCGGGTCGCCGATCTCGTGGGACTGCACCCGGCACTGCACCGGCCGTATCCGGACGCGGACCGGCGGTCCGGCCTGGTGCGGCTGTCCTACGCCGCCGACCTAGGTCTGCTGCACGCGGTCGCCCGGGCCACCGCGGCGACGGACGAGGCACGCGAGCAGGTGGAGTGGTCGGCGCTGCACGCCGAGTCCATCCGGGGGATGGACGAGGACGCGTTGCGGGAGGCGTTCGCCGAGCTGCCGGCCGATGCCGCCGTCCGGTGCCGGGCCGAGGCGCGCGAGGCGTACGCCGCGGGGCGGATCAACGGTGTCGACGAGGCGGTCGCCGCGACCTGGCGCTGGCGCTCCGGCGCCTTCCCGCAGCTGATCCAGATGGTCGGCCCGGCCGGCAGCGGCAAGAGCACCTTCGCCCAGGCGCTCCCGGACGTGGACGCGTACGTCTCCCTGGACGATCTGCGCGAGGCGCGCGGTGCACGCGCCGACCAGCGGGCGAACAAGGAGGTCCTGCGCGAGGGGCTCGGCCTGCTGGACAGGACGCTGGCAGCCGGAGGGACCGCGGTCTGGGACGCCACGTCCCTGAACAAGCAGCAGCGCTCGATCGTGCACGCGACCGCCCGCCATCATGATGCCCTGATCACCCACGCCGTGGTCCTGGTCGACGAGGACGAGCTGGTCCGGCGCAACGCCCACCGTGAGCACCCGGTGCCGCCCGCGGTTCTCACCGAGCAGTTGCGCCGCTTCGGCCCGCCGTATCCGGGCGACGCGCATCGCACCTGGTACATCGGCGCGAGCGGAACCGTCGAGGAAGAGGTCTGACCGGTGCGCACGAGCGAGGAGATCTATCACCGGGTGCGCTGGGACGCACGCTTCGACCCGGCCCGCTTCGTACTGGGCATCCTTCAGCGCGGCGCCGGTCCGAAGCGTGTTCCGCTGCCCGTGTTCGTACCCGGCGGCGAGATCCCGTGGCACCGGGTGCTGTTCTTCGAGGCGGACGGCGAGGTGGTGTGGGACCGGGCCACAGGTGTGGACCGGATCGACGCGACAGGGGCCGGTCGGGTGCGGGAGGTCCGGCTGCTGCGGGCACCGTTCTTCACGGCCCGTACGCCGCACGTCTGGGACGGCGAGGACTGGGTGCCCGCACGCCCGTACGCGGCCGCCTCCGGCCCCCTCGCGGACTCCGGCGGTGTGCGGGTGCTGACCTGGAACACCCTCTGGGACCGGTACGACGCCGACCGCATCGACAGCGCCCGGCGCAGGCCCGAGCTGCTGCGGGCCCTGCGTGACGCCGATGTGGACGTGATCGCGTTGCAGGAGGCCGAGGCGGATCTCCTGGCCTTGCTGCTGCGCGACCCATGGGTGCGGGCGGGCTGGACGCTGGGGACGGACCCGCGGGGACCGGACGTGGACACGTGCGGGCTGCTGCTCCTGAGCAGGTTGCCCGTCCGCGAGGCCGCGTCCCATGTGCTGGGCCCGCACAAGGCGGTGACCGCCCTCGTCGTGGAGACGGGCATGCGGCCCCTCGTCGTCGCGGCGACGCATCTGAGCAGCGACCACTCCGAGAACGGTGCGGACCGGCGCGCTGCCGAACTGGCCCGGATCGCCGAGGGGTTGGCGGAACTGAATGCCGACCTGATCCTGGTGGGCGACTTCAACGAGGGTGGTGACACACCGCAGCTGACGCTGGGGATGCGCGACGCGTGGAGCGAGGCGCACGGCGTCGGCGACACGACCCCGACCTTCGACCCGGGCACCAACCCGCTGGCCGCGATCTCCTCCCTGTCCGGCCGGGCATCCCGACTGGACCGGGTGCTGCTGCGCGGGGACGGTCTGCGGGTACGACGGGCCGAGCTGTGCGGCGACAAGCCCGCGGCGGAGGGGCTGTACCTCTCCGATCACTACGGTGTGCTGGCCGAGGTGACATCGGACGCAACGGAGGGAGACGCCCGCGACCGTCTCGACGCCCGGCCGACGCCCCGTACGGCACTGGCGTGGATCCCTCCCCGGGAACTGTGGCCGCCGCTGCAGGACATCCGCCGGGACCACGACCCGCAGATCCACCGCTGGCCCCCGCACGTGAACCTGCTCTTCGGATTCGTACCTGAACACGCCTTCGAACAGGCGGCATCGGTGCTCGCGGCGGCCCCCACGGCTCCCTTCGACGCCCGGCTGGAGGGTGTGCACTCGTTCGGCCACCGCGACCACGCCACCGTCTGGCTCGACCCTGCGGCCGGTGGCGAGGAGCCGTGGGCCGAGCTGCACCGCACCCTCCTGCGCCACTTCCCGCGCTGCCGGGGCCGCCACGCGGGCTTCACCCCTCATCTGAGTCTGGGCCGCACCACCGACCCGCACGCCCTGGCCGCCGTGTGCGAGGCCCGGCTCGCCCCGATGCCGGCCAGGGTCGGCGAGCTGTCGCTGCTCTCGCGGCGCGGGGACGAGCCGATGCGGGTGCGCGGGACGGTGGCGCTGGGCACGGGCGAGGTCCGCTGGACGGCGGAGACCCCTGAGTACGGATACGAAGCCGCCACGGCCGCCGACTCCGCCGTGGCCGACCGGATCACGCGCCGCATCGAGGACGCGATCCGCGACGGCGTCGTGCATGTCGCCGGCTCCCGGCGCATGGGCTGCGCGCTGCCCGGCGCGGACCTGGACCTGGTGGCGGCGGTGCCCGGCACCGTTGAACTCGCCGCCGTACAGGCGAAGTTGACAGCCTCCCTCCCCGAGGCGGCCGACGTGCGCGAGGTGGTCGGGGCACGCGTACCCGGTCTGCGGTTGCGGCTCGACGGGCTGGACGTGGACCTGGTCGTCGTGGCCACCGGCTCGATGGACCCCGCCGAGGCGGTGGAGCGCCGGGCCGAGCTGGGCGAGGCGGCAGCGGTCGCGCTCAGCGCGGTGAGCGACGGCGACGCCGTGCTCACCTCGGCGGGCGCACACGGGCCGGCCTTCGCGCGGCTGGCCACGCAGGTCAAGACATGGGCGAAGGCCCGGGGCCTGGACTCGGCACCGTTCGGGGGCCTGCCGGGCTTGGCCTGGTCCGTCCTGGCGGCCCGCACGGCGAGCGAGGCCGGGGACCTGCCGGCGCCCGATCTGCTGCGGCACTTCTTCGCGACCTGGGCGGCCTGGGACTGGCACGAGGAGGTGGCGCCGGCGGGACGCGAGGACGATCGGGCCCAGCCCCTCCCCCTCACCATCACGACGCCCTCCGCCCCGGTGCGCTCCTGCACGGACCAGGTCACGGCCAGCATGCGCGACCTCGTCACCGGGGAGCTGTTCCGTGCCTGGGAGTTGCTGGACACGACCACGGACCCGTACCCCTGGGCCGAGCTCCTGGCCCCTCCCCCGCTCCACCGCCGCCACGCGGCCTGGGCGGTCGTGACGGTGGGCGCGGGGGCGGACGAGGGGCGGGTACGGGGCAGAATGCGGGCCCTCGTCACCGACCTCGCGGAGGCGGCCCCGGCCTGCCACGCCTGGCCCCGCCCCTTCGCCACGGCTCCCGCCCGCTACGCCATCGGCCTGGGCCCCACCCCACCGACCGCCGACCAGCTCGCGGCCGTCGCGGAACGCCGACTGCGCGGACTGACCGGGGTCACACTCACGAGGGCCGAGGGGGGCGAGGTTCCGACCCTGCGCTGAGCGCCGGGGCTCCCAAACGCACTCGGCGAGTCTCAGCCGCCCGGGAGCTTCGCCCGCAACCGGTCGAAGACCACCTCGCAGTGCTGCTGCGGCGCCCTTGGTGAGGAGTGCAGGTGCTCCCCCGATCACCCGGATGCGCGCACCCCCGGCGCCGCAGGCGTGACACCGCACAACGCGAAGAGGCCCGTACGACCGGAGTCGTACGGGCCTCTTCAGGTCAGCTGATGACCCTCAAGCAAGCGGAACTTACTTGTTGATCTTGGTGACCTGGCCGGCGCCCACGGTGCGACCACCCTCACGGATGGCGAACTTCAGGCCCTCTTCCATGGCGATGGGCTGGATGAGCTCCACCTTCATCTCGGTGTTGTCACCCGGCATGACCATCTCGGTGCCCTCGGGGAGGGTCACGACGCCGGTCACGTCCGTCGTACGGAAGTAGAACTGCGGGCGGTAGTTGTTGAAGAACGGCGTGTGGCGGCCACCCTCGTCCTTGGACAGGATGTAGGCCTGCGCCTCGAACTCGGTGTGCGGGGTGACCGAGCCCGGCTTGATGATGACCTGGCCGCGCTCGACGTCCTCGCGCTTGATGC
Source organism: Streptomyces sp. NPDC001156 (assembly GCF_053598275.1). Classification (NCBI taxonomy): domain Bacteria; kingdom Bacillati; phylum Actinomycetota; class Actinomycetes; order Kitasatosporales; family Streptomycetaceae; genus Streptomyces; species Streptomyces sp. NPDC001156. Next base: position 20,807 of record NZ_JBSFJX010000040.1, read on the forward strand.
CGCGGAGCAGCAGACCGACGTTCTCACCGGCCTGGCCCTCGTCGAGCAGCTTGCGGAACATCTCGATGCCGGTGACCGTGGTGGTGGTCTTCTCGGTCTTGATGCCGATGATGTCGACGGTCTCGTTGACCTTGAGGATACCGCGCTCGATACGGCCGGTGACGACGGTGCCACGACCGGTGATCGTGAAGACGTCCTCGATCGGCATCAGGAACGGCTTGTCGACGTCGCGCTCCGGCTCCGGGATCGACTCGTCGACGGCCTTCATCAGGTTGAGGACCGACTCGGTCCACTTGGCGTCGCCCTCGAGCGCCTTCAGGGCGGAGACCTGGACGACCGGAACGTCGTCGCCCGGGAACTCGTACTCGGAGAGGAGCTCACGGACCTCGAGCTCGACGAGCTCCAGGATCTCCTCGTCGTCCACCATGTCGGCCTTGTTCAGGGCGACGACGATGTACGGAACGCCGACCTGGCGGGCCAGGAGCACGTGCTCCTTGGTCTGCGGCATCGGGCCGTCGGTGGCGGCGACCACCAGGATCGCGCCGTCCATCTGGGCGGCACCGGTGATCATGTTCTTGATGTAGTCCGCGTGACCCGGGCAGTCGACGTGGGCGTAGTGACGCGACTCGGTCTGGTACTCGACGTGCGCGATGGAGATGGTGATACCGCGCTGACGCTCCTCGGGCGCCTTGTCGATGTTGTCGAACGGGGTGGCCTCGTTCAGGTCCGGGTACGCGTCGTGCAGCACCTTGGTAATGGCGGCCGTGAGGGTCGTCTTACCGTGGTCGATGTGACCGATGGTGCCGATGTTGACGTGCGGCTTAGTCCGCTCGAACTTCGCCTTCGCCACTGGGGTCCTCCTGTGGAGTGGTTCTGTACGCCTTACTCATCGGCGCCAGGTGATCTTTGCTGGGGTGCCGCCCGCCGGGGTCCTTCACGGGGAAGAACCCCAGGCGGTCGGTGTCAAGCCTAAAGCGTGCAACGGGGTGCGTTACTCGCCCTTGGCCTTCGCGATGATCTCCTCGGCGACGTTCCGGGGAACCTCGGCGTAGGAGTCGAACTGCATCGAGTAGCTCGCGCGACCCGACGTCTTGCTGCGGAGGTCGCCGACGTAGCCGAACATCTCCGACAGCGGAACCAGGCCCTTCACGACACGGGCGCCGGCACGCTCCTCCATGGCCTGGATCTGACCACGGCGGGAGTTGATGTCACCGATGACCTCACCCATGTAGTCCTCGGGCGTGGTGACCTCGACGGCCATCATCGGCTCGAGCAGCACGGGGCTGGCCTTGCGCGCGGCCTCCTTGAAGGCCTGCGAGCCGGCGATCTTGAAGGCGAGCTCGGAGGAGTCGACCTCGTGGTAGCCACCGTCGATCAGCGTGACGCGCACGCCGGTCATCTCGTAGCCGGCGAGGATGCCGAACTGCATGGCCTCCTGCGCACCGGCGTCGACCGAAGGGATGTACTCCTTCGGGATACGACCACCGGTCACCTTGTTCACGAACTCGTACGAGGCGTCGCCGCCCTCGATGGGCTCGATCGCGATCTGGACCTTGGCGAACTGACCGGTACCACCGGTCTGCTTCTTGTGGGTGTAGTCCACACGCTCGACGGCCTTGCGGATCGTCTCGCGGTACGCGACCTGCGGCTTGCCGACGTTGGCCTCGACCTTGAACTCACGGCGCATACGGTCGACCAGCACCTCGAGGTGCAGCTCGCCCATACCACCGATGATGGTCTGGCCGGTCTCCTCGTCCGAGTGAACCTGGAAGGACGGGTCCTCCTCGGCCAGGCGCTGGATCGCGACGCCCAGCTTCTCCTGGTCGCCCTTCGACTTGGGCTCGATGGCGACCTGGATGACCGGAGCCGGGAAGTCCATGGACTCCAGGATGACCGGGTTCTTGTCGTCGGCCAGCGTCTCACCGGTGGTGGTCTGCTTCAGGCCCATGACGGCGACGATGTCGCCGGCGCCCACCGACTCGATCTCCTCACGCTTGTTGGCGTGCATGCGGTAGATCTTGCCGATGCGCTCCTTCTTGCCCTTGACGGAGTTCAGCACCGCGGTGCCGGACTCCAGGCGGCCCGAGTAGACCCGGACGAAGGTGAGCTTGCCGAGGTGCGGGTCGCTCATGATCTTGAACGCCAGCGCGGACAGCGGCTCCGCGTCGGACGGCTTGCGCTTGACGACCTCCTCCGGGTCGTTGACGGCGTGGCCCTCGATGGCCTCGACGTCAAGCGGGGAGGGGAGGTAGCGCACGACCGCGTCGAGCAGGGGCTGGACGCCCTTGTTCTTGAACGCGGTACCGCAGAACACCGGGGTGACCGTGGTGTCCTTGGACTTGCCGGAGGCGATGGTGATACGACGAATCGCGGCATACAGCTGCTCCTCGGAGGGCTCCTCGCCCTCCAGGTACAGCTCCATGATCTCTTCGTCGTTCTCGGCGACGGCCTCGAGCAGCTTGCCGCGCCACTCGTCGGCAGCCTCGGTGTGCGTGGCCGGGATGTCGACGACGTCGTACATCTCGCCCTTGGTCGCCTCGGCGGACCACACGAGCGCCTTCATGCGGACCAGGTCCACAACGCCCTTGAAGTCGGCCTCGGCACCGATCGGCAGCTGCATGACCAGCGGCTGCGCACCCAGGCGGTCGGAGATCATGTCGACGCAGCGGTGGAACTCGGCACCGGTGCGGTCGAGCTTGTTGACGAAGCAGATACGCGGAACGCCGTAGCGGTCCGCCTGACGCCACACCGTCTCGGACTGCGGCTCCACGCCGGCGACGCCGTCGAACACCGTCACGGCACCGTCGAGCACGCGCAGGGAGCGCTCCACCTCGACCGTGAAGTCGACGTGGCCCGGGGTGTCGATGATGTTGATGGTGTGGTCGACGTCTTCCAGCGGCCAGTGACAGGTGGTGGCAGCAGAGGTGATCGTGATGCCACGCTCCTGCTCCTGCTCCATCCAGTCCATGGTGGCAGCGCCGTCGTGGACCTCACCGATCTTGTACGAAACGCCGGTGTAGAACAGGATCCGCTCGGTGGTGGTCGTCTTGCCCGCGTCGATGTGGGCCATGATCCCGATGTTGCGGACCTTGGCCAGGTCAAGTGAAGTGGTAGCCATGAGGCTTCAGTCTTCTCTCGGTCTCGATGTGGGTAGCGACTACCAGCGGTAGTGCGCGAAGGCCTTGTTGGACTCGGCCATCTTGTGCGTGTCCTCACGCTTCTTCACAGCGGCACCGAGGCCGTTGGACGCGTCGAGGAGCTCGTTCAGCAGACGCTCGGTCATCGTCTTCTCGCGACGAGCGCGGGAGTAACCGACGAGCCAGCGCAGCGCGAGCGTGTTGGCACGACCGGGCTTGACCTCGATCGGAACCTGGTACGTCGCACCACCGACACGGCGGGACTTGACCTCAAGGGTCGGCTTGATGTTCTCGAGGGCGCGCTTCAGCGTGATGATCGGGTCGTTGCCCGTCTTCTCACGCAGGCCCTCCATGGCGCCGTAGACGATGCGCTCGGCGGTGGAGCGCTTGCCGTTCAGCAGCACCTTGTTGATCAGGGAGGTCACCAGAGGAGAGCCGTAGACCGGGTCGATGATGACCGGGCGCTTCGGGGCGGGGCCCTTACGAGGCATTCTTACTTCTCCTTCTTGGCGCCGTAGCGGCTGCGGGCCTGCTTGCGGTTCTTGACACCCTGGGTGTCGAGGGAGCCACGGATGATCTTGTAGCGAACACCCGGCAGGTCCTTCACACGGCCGCCGCGCACGAGCACGATGGAGTGCTCCTGCAGGTTGTGTCCCTCACCCGGAATGTAAGCGGTGACCTCGATCCCGCTGGTCAGACGCACACGCGCGACCTTACGCAGGGCCGAGTTCGGCTTCTTCGGGGTGGTCGTGAACACACGCGTGCAGACGCCACGACGCTGAGGGGAACCCTCGAGTGCGGGCGTCTTGTTCTTCTCGACCTTGTCCTGCCGGCCCTTGCGGACCAGCTGCTGGATCGTAGGCACTACTTCTCCGGTTTCTGTGTGCCGATAGGTACAGCTAACCTGGAACATCGCCGACCCACGCGGTCGGGTGTGTCGAATCCCGCAGACTCCCGCCGCAAGGCGAAAAGGGCGCAGATTACGGTGGCCGATGACGGCTCGCTATGCGGTTGAAGGCACGCACGAGAGCCAGGGCACACCCCAGGCACAAGGTCTGAGCGTACCTACCTCATTCGCTGTGGTCAAAACAAATGGGCCGCGCCCGCATCCCCGTGCGGAGCATGTCAAGCCCATACGGCCTATCTGATCTTTGAATCAACGATCCGCGCACCTCGGGCAGGTGTCGCACGCACTCCCGCGCCACCCGGCGCACACCTCGGCGACACCCGTGTCACCAGGTGAGCGCCACCGTCAGCACCAGAACGAGTGCCCAGCCTGCCGTGGACAGCCAGCCGAGGATCAGACCGGTCAGCGCGAGACCGTCGCCGGACTCACCCTTGCGGCGGATCTCGTCCCGTGCCACGTGCCCCAGGACGATCGCGGGAATGCCCGTGAGGCCCGCGGTGGGCACGCAGAGCAGGCCGCAGACCGCGGCGCCGACGGCCTTGTCGTTGGTCTTCGGCCGGGGCAGCACCATCTGCGGCACGAGTGCCGGCGGCGGCATGGGCCCCTGCGGCAGATCGGCCACGATCAGGGCCAGTTCGCCGAGCGTACGAGCCGCGTACGCCCGCGCCACCCGCCGCTCGAACTCCGGCTGCTCCAGTCGCCCTTCGGCGTACCCCGCCCGGAGTACGTCGACGGCACGCTCGCGGTCGGCGTGCGAGGCGAGCATGGGCGACTGCGCCGGCGGAGCCGGCTGACCGGGCCATGGCCGCGGAACGCCGGCCGCCCCGTGCTGCCAGGGTTGCCACGACGGATAGGACACCGAACACCTCCCCGTGGACTCCGAGTCCCCCCATCATGCGCCGAACCGGCAATTCCGGCACAGACGTTGACGGGATATGTGCCCCGGAAGGCCGAAGGGCGGCCACTCCGCACCGGAGTGACCGCCCCTCGACTCAAGCTGCTCGCTTACTGGTTGTACGGACCGTAGTCGTAGTCCTCCAGCGGAACGGCCTGGCCGGAGCCCGTGCCGAACGGCGAGTAGTCGATGTCGTCGTAGCCCACGGCCGAGTACATCGCGGCCTTGGCCTCCTCGGTCGGCTCGACCCGGATGTTGCGGTAGCGGGACAGACCCGTACCGGCCGGGATGAGCTTACCGATGATGACGTTCTCCTTGAGGCCGATCAGGGAGTCGGACTTGGCGTTGATCGCCGCGTCCGTGAGGACCCTGGTCGTCTCCTGGAAGGACGCCGCCGACAGCCAGGACTCGGTCGCCAGCGAGGCCTTGGTGATACCCATGAGCTGCGGACGACCGGAGGCCGGGTGACCGCCCTCCTGGACCACACGACGGTTCTCGTGCTCGAACTTCGAGCGCTCGACCAGCTCGCCGGGCAGCAGCTCGGCGTCGCCGGACTCGATGATCGTCACACGGCGCAGCATCTGCCGGATGATGATCTCGATGTGCTTGTCGTGGATCGACACACCCTGCGAGTTGTACACCTTCTGGACCTCGCCGACCAGGTGGACCTGGACGGCACGCTGGCCCAGGATGCGCAGCACGTCGTGCGGGTTGGTGGCACCCACGGTGAGCTTCTGGCCCACCTCGACGTGCTCGCCCTCGCTGACCAGGACTCGGGCGCGCTTCGAGATCGGGTACGCCGTCTCGTCGCTGCCGTCGTCCGGGGTGATGACGATCTTCTTGGTCTTCTCGGTCTCCTCGATGCGGACGCGTCCGGACGCCTCGGAGATCGGGGCGACACCCTTCGGGGTACGGGCCTCGAAGAGCTCGACGACACGCGGCAGACCCTGGGTGATGTCGTCACCGGCCACACCACCGGTGTGGAAGGTACGCATCGTCAGCTGGGTGCCGGGCTCACCGATGGACTGGGCGGCGATGATGCCGACCGCCTCACCGATGTCGACCAGCTTGCCGGTGGCGAGCGAACGGCCGTAGCACATGGCGCAGGTGCCGACCGCGGACTCACAGGTCAGGACCGAACGGGTCTTGACCTCGTCGACGCCCTGGGCCACGAGCTCGTCGATGAGGACGTCGCCCAGGTCGGTGCCAGCCGGGGCCAGCACCCTGCCGTCGACGACGATGTCCTCGGCGAGGCAGCGCGCGTACACGGACGTCTCGACGTTCTCCGCCTTGCGCAGCACGCCGTCGGCGCCGCGCTCCGCGATGTGGAGCTTGAGGCCGCGGTCGGTGCCGCAGTCCTCCTCGCGGATGATGACGTCCTGCGACACGTCGACCAGACGACGGGTGAGGTAACCCGAGTCGGCGGTACGCAGAGCGGTGTCCGCCAGACCCTTACGGGCACCGTGCGTGGAGATGAAGTACTCCAGCACGGACAGACCCTCACGGAACGAGGCCTTGATGGGCCGCGGGATCGTCTCGTTCTTCGCGTTCGACACCAGACCGCGCATACCGGCGATCTGGCGCATCTGCATCATGTTTCCTCGCGCACCCGAGTTCACCATCATGAAGATCGGGTTCGTCTTCGGGAAGTTCTCGGTCATGGCCTCGGCGACCTCGTTGGTCGCGTTGGTCCAGATGCCGATCAGCTCCTGGGTGCGCTCGTCCTTCGTGATCAGACCGCGCTCGTACTGGCGCTGGACCTTCTCGTCCGCGGCCTCCCACTTGGCGACGATCTCCCGCTTCGCGTCGGGGACGACGACGTCGGAGATCGAGACGGTGACACCGGAACGAGTGGCCCAGAAGAAGCCCGCCGCCTTCAGGTTGTCGAGCGTGGCCGCCACGATGACCTTCGGGTAGCGCTCGGCCAGGTCGTTGACGATCTGGGAGAGCTGCTTCTTGCCGACCTCGTAGTCGACGAATGGGTAGTCCTCGGGCAGCAGCTCGTTGAAGAGCGCACGGCCCAGGGTCGTCCGCAGGCGGAAGGAGTCACCCTGCTGCCACTCCGGCTCGCCCTCCTCGCGGGCCGGCGGGGTCCAGCCACGAGGCGGCATGGTGCCCACCGGGAAGCGGATGTCGACCGGTGCCTGGAGCGACAGCTCGGCGGCGTCGAAGGACATGATCGCCTCGGCGACGGACGCGAAGGAGCGGCCCTCGCCCTTGACGTTGCGGCCCTCGGCGTCCGTGGTGAGGAAGAACAGGCCGAGCACCATGTCCTGGGTCGGCATCGTCACCGGGCGGCCGTCGGCCGGCTTGAGGATGTTGTTCGAGGACAGCATCAGGATGCGGGCCTCGGCCTGCGCCTCCGCGGACAGCGGCAGGTGCACGGCCATCTGGTCACCGTCGAAGTCCGCGTTGAACGCGGTGCAGACGAGCGGGTGGATCTGGATGGCCTTGCCCTCGACCAGCTGCGGCTCGAAGGCCTGGATGCCGAGGCGGTGCAGCGTGGGCGCACGGTTCAGCAGAACCGGGTGCTCCGCGATGACCTCTTCCAGCACGTCGTACACGACCGTGCGGCCGCGCTCGACCATGCGCTTGGCGCTCTTGATGTTCTGCGCGTGGTTCAGGTCGACCAGGCGCTTCATCACGAACGGCTTGAAGAGCTCCAGCGCCATCGCCTTCGGCAGACCGCACTGGTGCAGCTTCAGCTGCGGACCGACGACGATCACGGAACGCGCCGAGTAGTCGACACGCTTGCCGAGCAGGTTCTGACGGAATCGACCCTGCTTGCCCTTCAGCATGTCGCTGAGGGACTTCAGCGGGCGGTTGCCGGGGCCCGTGACCGGGCGGCCGCGACGACCGTTGTCGAAGAGGGCGTCAACAGCCTCCTGAAGCATGCGCTTCTCGTTGTTGACGATGATCTCCGGGGCACCGAGGTCCAGGAGCCTCTTCAGACGGTTGTTGCGGTTGATGACCCGGCGGTACAGGTCGTTCAGGTCGGAGGTCGCGAAGCGGCCACCGTCCAGCTGCACCATCGGACGCAGGTCCGGCGGGATGACCGGCACGCAGTCGAGGACCATGCCCTTGGGGCTGTTGGAGGTCTGCAGGAAGGCAGACACGACCTTCAGCCGCTTGAGCGCACGGGTCTTCTTCTGGCCCTTGCCGGTGCGGATGATCTCGCGGAGACGCTCGGCCTCCTCATCGAGGTCGAAGGACTCCAGGCGCTTCTGCAGCGCCGCGGCACCCATCGAACCGTCGAAGTACGTGCCGAAGCGGTCACGCAGCTCGCGGTAGAGCAGCTCGTCGCCCTCGAGGTCCTGGACCTTGAGGTTCTTGAACCGGGCCCACACCTCGTCGAGGCGGTCGATCTCGCGCTGCGCACGGTCACGCAGCTGCTTCATCTCGCGCTCAGCGCCCTCGCGGACCTTGCGGCGCACATCGGCCTTGGCACCCTCGGCCTCGAGCTCGGCCAGGTCGGCCTCGAGCTTCTTGGCGCGGGCCTCCAGGTCGGCGTCGCGACGGTTCTCGATCTGCTGCCGCTCGACGGAGACGTGCGCCTCCAGGGAGGGCAGGTCACGCGTACGGCGCTCCTCGTCGACGTACGTGATCATGTACGCCGCGAAGTAGATGACCTTCTCCAGGTCCTTCGGGGCGAGGTCGAGCAGGTAGCCCAGCCGCGACGGAACGCCCTTGAAGTACCAGATGTGCGTGACGGGAGCGGCCAGCTCGATGTGGCCCATCCGCTCACGGCGCACCTTGGCGCGCGTGACCTCCACGCCACAGCGCTCACAGATGATGCCCTTGAAGCGGACACGCTTGTACTTGCCGCAGTAGCACTCCCAGTCCCGGGTGGGGCCGAAGATCTTCTCGCAGAAGAGGCCGTCCTTCTCGGGCTTGAGGGTGCGGTAGTTGATGGTCTCGGGCTTCTTGACCTCGCCGTGGCTCCACTGACGGATGTCGTCAGCGGTGGCCAGGCCGATCCGGAGCTCGTCGAAGAAGTTGACGTCGAGCACTATGCGTCAATCCCTCTCAGGGTCGTAAGTCTTTTGGTCTGTACGGGGGTCCCGGGGTCGGCGGGCCTTGGAGTCAGGCCCGCCGGACTCCCGTCAGACCTCTTCGACGCTGCTCGGCTCGCGCCGGGACAGGTCGATGCCGAGCTCCTCCGCAGCGCGGAAGACGTCCTCGTCGGTGTCGCGCATCTCGATGGACATACCGTCGCTGGACAGCACCTCCACGTTCAGGCACAGGGACTGCATCTCCTTGATGAGCACCTTGAAGGACTCGGGGATGCCGGGCTCGGGGATGTTCTCGCCCTTGACGATGGCCTCGTAGACCTTCACGCGGCCGGTGACGTCGTCGGACTTGATGGTCAGCAGCTCCTGGAGCGCGTAGGCGGCACCGTAGGCCTCGAGGGCCCACACCTCCATCTCGCCGAAGCGCTGGCCACCGAACTGGGCCTTACCACCCAGCGGCTGCTGGGTGATCATCGAGTACGGACCGGTCGACCGGGCGTGCAGCTTGTCGTCGACCAGGTGGTGCAACTTCAGGATGTACATGTAGCCGATCGAGATCGGGTCCGGGAACGGCTCACCGGAGCGGCCGTCGAACAGCCGCGCCTTGCCGGACGGGAGGACCATGCGGTCACCGTCGCGGTTCGGGATGGTGTGCTCCAGCAGACCCGCCAGCTCGTCCTCGCGGGCACCGTCGAAGACCGGGGTCGCGACGTTGGTCCGGGGGTCGACCTGGTCGGCACCGATCGCCTGCAGGCGCTGTGCCCACTCCTCACCGAGGCCGGAGACGTCCCAGCCCTGGCTGGCGAGCCAGCCGAGGTGGATCTCCAGCACCTGTCCCGGGTTCATTCGGGACGGCACGCCCAGCGGGTTGAGGATGATGTCGACCGGGGAGCCGTCCTCCAGGAACGGCATGTCCTCGATCGGCAGGATCTTGGAGATGACACCCTTGTTGCCGTGACGGCCGGCGAGCTTGTCACCGTCGGTGATCTTGCGCTTCTGGGCCACGTAGACGCGGACCAGCTGGTTCACGCCCGGCGGCAGCTCGTCGCCCTCCTCGCGGTCGAAGACGCGCACACCGATGACCTTGCCGGTCTCGCCGTGCGGCACCTTCAGCGAGGTGTCACGGACCTCACGGGCCTTCTCACCGAAGATCGCGCGCAGCAGGCGCTCCTCGGGGGTCAGCTCGGTCTCACCCTTCGGGGTCACCTTGCCGACGAGGATGTCACCGGCGATGACCTCGGCACCGATACGGATGATGCCGCGCTCGTCCAGGTCCGCGAGGACCTCCTCGGAGACGTTCGGGATGTCCCGGGTGATCTCCTCGGGGCCGAGCTTGGTGTCACGGGCGTCGACCTCGTGCTCCTCGATGTGGATCGAGGAGAGGACGTCGTCCTGCACGAGGCGCTGCGACAGGATGATCGCGTCCTCGTAGTTGTGACCCTCCCACGGCATGAACGCCACGAGCAGGTTCTTGCCGAGCGCCATCTCACCGTTCTGGGTGGCCGGACCGTCGGCGAGGACCTGGCCCTCGATGATCCGGTCGCCCTCGTTGACGATGACCTTCTGGTTGACCGAGGTGCCCTGGTTGGAGCGGGCGAACTTGGCCAGGCGGTACGTGATGTACGTGCCGTCGTCGTTGGCCGTGGTGACGTAGTCCGCGGAGACCTCCTGGACCACACCCGCCTTCTCGGCCTTGACCACGTCGCCGGCGTCGACGGCGGAGCGGTACTCCATGCCGGTGCCGACGAGCGGGGACTCGGACCTGATCAGCGGCACGGCCTGACGCATCATGTTCGCGCCCATGAGGGCACGGTTGGCGTCGTCGTGCTCGAGGAACGGGATCATGGCGGTCGCGACCGACACCATCTGGCGCGGCGAGACGTCCATGTAGTCCACGTCCTCGGGGCTGACGTAGTCGACCTCGCCGCCACGGCGGCGGACCAGCACGCGGCCCTCGGCGAAGCGGAGTTCGTCCGTCAGCGTGGCGTTGGCCTGCGCGATGACGAACCGGTCCTCTTCGTCGGCGGTCAGGTAGTCGACCTCGTCGGTGACCTGGCCGTCGTTCACCTTGCGGTACGGGGTCTCGACGAAGCCGAACGCGTTGACCCGGCCGTAGGAGGCGAGCGAACCGATCAGGCCGATGTTCGGGCCTTCCGGGGTCTCGATCGGGCACATGCGTCCGTAGTGGGACGGGTGCACGTCACGGACCTCGAAGCCGGCCCGCTCACGGGAGAGACCACCCGGGCCGAGCGCGGACAGACGACGCTTGTGCGTCAGCCCGGACAGCGGGTTGTTCTGGTCCATGAACTGGGACAGCTGGCTGGTGCCGAAGAACTCCTTGATGGAGGCGACGACCGGCCGGATGTTGATCAGGGTCTGCGGCGTGATCGCCTCGACGTCCTGGGTCGTCATGCGCTCACGCACGACGCGCTCCATACGCGCCAGACCCGTGCGGACCTGGTTCTGGATGAGCTCGCCGACGCTGCGCAGGCGGCGGTTGCCGAAGTGGTCGATGTCGTCGGTCTCGACGACGATCGACTGGCCGCTGTCGCCGACCGTCTCGGTCTCACCCGCGTGCAGCTTCACCAGGTACTTGATCGTCGAGATGATGTCCTCGACGGTCAGGATGCCCGCGTCGAGCGGGGCGTCCGCACCCAGCTTCTTGTTGACCTTGTAGCGGCCGACCTTGGCGAGGTCGTAGCGCTTCGGGTTGAAGTACAGGTTCTCCAGCAGCGTCTGCGCGGCCTCACGCGTCGGGGGCTCGCCCGGGCGCAGCTTGCGGTAGATGTCGAGCAGCGCGTCGTCCTGGCCCTGGGTGTGGTCCTTCTCCAGGGTGGCGCGCATGGACTCGTACTCGCCGAACTCCTCGAGGATCTGCTCGGTCGTCCAGCCGAGCGCCTTCAGGAGGACGGTCACGGACTGCTTGCGCTTGCGGTCGATACGGACACCGACCATGTCGCGCTTGTCGATCTCCATCTCCAGCCAGGCACCCCGGGACGGAATGATCTTGGCCGAGAAGATGTCCTTGTCGGACGTCTTGTCGATGGAGGAGTCGAAGTAGACACCGGGCGAACGGACCAGCTGCGACACCACGACACGCTCGGTGCCGTTGATGACGAACGTGCCCTTGTTCGTCATGAGCGGGAAGTCGCCCATGAAGACGGTCTGGGACTTGATCTCGCCGGTCTCGTTGTTGGTGAACTCGGCCGTGACGAAGAGGGGCGCGGCGTAGGTGAAGTCGCGCTCCTTGCACTCGTCGATCGAGTTCTTCGGCGGCTCGAAGCGGTGGTCGCGGAACGTCAGCGACATCGACCCGGAGAAGTCCTCGATCGGGGAGATCTCCTCGAAGATCTCCTCGAGACCGGACTTGGTGGGGACGTCCTGACCGGACTCCAGAGCCTCCTCGACGCGAGCCTTCCATGCGTCGTTGCCGAGCAGCCAGTCGAAGCTCTCGGTTTGCAGCGCGAGAAGGTTCGGAACCTCGAGGGGCTCCTTGATCTTTGCAAAGGAGATGCGCAGCGGGGCAGTGCTGGCGCCGTTGTTCGTATTCGCGGTCGAGGCAGTGCGCGAGGCGGCCAAGAGGGGGTCCTTCCGAGGGCTCGGACTCACTACGCGCGTCCCGGTCCCCACCGAGCACAGAGAAGGAAAGTCCCAGGTCGGAGACTTCCAGTCTGTGTACTCAAGCAGAGGGCGTACTCCTGGTGACGGGCAGGAGACAGCTAACAGGCAGCGCAAAGGGTCAGTGTAGCCACTTGGCACACTGATGTCCAGTGCGGGTTTGCAGGCCCACGCCGGAGACCCTCTCTGTCCCTCAATACCTGCGGCAAGCCACGCCCTCGATGCACATCGATACTGCCCTCTTCGTCGTCGATCCATGCCTCGGATCCGGATCGTTGTGACGACGCGTCCTGAGAATTGCGCGCTGCGTTCGGTTCGTCAAGGCCCCCCTGCCCAAACCGGGTGCTGCCCTCGTCACGTGCCACCTGCCGCCGGGGCCCTCGGGAGGCAGGACGAAGATCACCATACTCCCCGCGGCGACGGGCGCAAGGCAGCCGCCGCCACGCCCCTCGGAACGGCGAAGGGCGACCACCCGGATGGATGATCGCCCTTCGGTGCGCTCGCGTTACAGCCCTGCGAGTGAGCCGCGCCGAGGACCCGCAGGGGGCCGCTACGGCGTTCGAGTGAGCCGCGGCCGGCGGTCGCGAGAAGACCGCGTGCGGCCTACACGAAAGAGCCGTACGGGGCGGCTGCCCCGTACGGCCCTGTGAGCCCCTGTGCGGGCCCGTGAGTCCGGTGCGGACCCGAAGAGGTGTTACTTGACCTCGACGGAGGCGCCGGCGCCCTTGAGGGACTCGGCGGCCTTCTCGGCGGCGTCCTTGGCGACCTTCTCCAGGACGGGCTTCGGGGCGCCGTCCACGAGGTCCTTGGCCTCCTTGAGGCCCAGGGAGGTCAGCTCGCGCACGACCTTGATGACCTGGATCTTCTTGTCGCCGGCACCGGTGAGGATGACGTCGAACTCGTCCTTCTCCTCCTCGACCTCGGCGGCGGCGGCCGGGCCGGCCGGGCCCGCGACGGCGACCGCGGCGGCGGCGGTGACGTCGAACTTCTCCTCGAACGCCTTCACGAACTCGGAGAGCTGGATGAGGGTCATCGACTCGAACTCGGCGAGCAGTTCTTCCTGGGTGAGAGCCACGATGGCTTCCTTCCACTAATTCGGCTGGTGCCGGATGTACATGTCTGGCGGGCGTACGTTCGGCCCGCTACGACCTCCGCCTCAGGCGGCGGTGGTCATTTCGGGGGCCGAATTACTCGGCACCGCCCTGCTCGTCCTGCTTGGCGCGAAGCGCGTCCACGGTGCGGACGAGCTTCGACGGGAGCGCCTGGAAGACCTGAGCAGCCTGCGTCTGCTTGCCCTTCAGAGCACCCGCCAGCTTGGCGAGCAGAACCTCGCGGGACTCGAGGTCCGCAAGCTTCTTGATCTCGTCGGCGGACAGCGCCTTGCCGTCAAGGACACCGCCCTTGATGACGAGGTTCGGGTTGTCCTTGGCGAAGTCACGAAGACCCTTCGCCGACTCCACCGGGTCACCGGTGACGAAGGCGACCGCCGTCGGACCGTTGAACAGGTCGTCGAGCGAGGAGATCCCGGCCTCGTTGGCCGCAATCTTGGTCAGCGTGTTCTTCACCACGGCGTACTGGGCGTTCTCACCGAGCGAACGACGCAGCGTCTTCAGCTGCGCCACGGTGAGACCCCGGTACTCGGTCAGCACGGCGGCGTTCGAGCTACGGAACTGCTCCGTGAGCTCGGCTACCGCGGCAGCCTTGTCGGGCCTTGCCTCCATAGAGCGTCGGCCTCCTTCCGGGTGATGGGACCGCTCGGAAGGGGCTGGGGAAAACGAAACGCCCCGGCGCAGGCGCACGGGGCGGACTCGACCGGCTGCACGTGCGGGGAACGCACATGCTCCGGGAGTTCTTCCACTGTCACCTGCGCGGGTCGTCCGCAGTTCAGCGGATCCTTCGGCCGCCGCGCCCTCTTCCGAGCACACGGCAACGACCAGCGGTCTTTGGCTTCTGTAGGAGAGTACGGGAACGGATCGCCGTCGGGCAAATCCGTTCCCACGCTCGGCCGGGCTCGGCCCCGGGGACCCGTCCCACGAGGCTCGGCCCGCGGGGGTCAGCCCTGCTGGGCGCCCTTCATCATCTCGGCGAGGTCGGCCGAGTCCTTCGCGGACGGAGCCGTCACCGTCACCGGCTTGTTGTAGTCGACGAAGGTGATGGTCATGTCCAGCGGTCCCTTGTCGGCGTCACCGCGCATCCGGAACTGCTTGGTGTGGTTGCTGCCGTCGATCCACATGTCCATGGACATCTTGTCCGCGCCCATCTTGGCGTACTGGTCGAGGCCCTTCTCGCGCTGCTCGAGGGTGGCCTTGTCCAGCTTCTGGGCCTTGAGGGAGGCGCGCATCTCCGCGACGGTGATGTCGCCCTTGTAGTGGGTCGTCCGCACGCCGTCGACGGTCTCGGTGCCGACCTTCGTCACATGCTTGGAGCCGGTCAGGAACGTGGAGTCCTGGGCCGGGTTCTGGTTCGCCTGACCGGCCGCCCCCATCTGGTCCAGGTTCTTCTGCATGTCCTCGCCCAGCGCGCCCAGGTCGAGCTTCATCCAGTGCTTGCCGCCCAGCTCCTTGGCAGCCTCGTCACCCGCGCCGATGTACATCACCTTGTCGACGAGGCGGATCTCGACCGGGCCCCCGGTCTTCTGCTCCGACGACGTCATCTTCATGCTCATGGCGAGCGGCTTCATGGCCATCCGGGCATCGGCCCTGACCTGGCCCGCGCCCGGCATCGTCCCGGTCATCCGGTAGTGCAGGGACGTGATGCGCTCGGAGTTCTTCGCGGCCGCGGCGACGGCCGCGGCGGGCGACATCCGCGGCGACTCCTCCGCACTGTTGCCCTTCGAGCAGCCGACCGCTCCGCCGCCCAGAACCAGGGCCGCGAGCACCGCGCCGGCCACACCGCGCTCCACCCGGTTGCGCACAGCAAAGGTCATGATTCCCCCCAGCGAACACATGGTTGATCCACAACAAGACCGCGAGCGTATACCCATGGACTGACAAAGGCGCGTCAATTCCGGCGTCAAGCAGTGAACGGGGATGTTGCTATGAACCCCGGGTGCTCATCAGTTCCTTGAAGTCCGCGGTGTCCGCCGCCGGGGGCCGGCCGGCCGAGACCTTCACGCCGTAGTCGCGGTAGTAGGCCGTGGCGGACATGCGGCCGCCGGCCAGCTCGCCCTTCTCGACCTTCTTGACCAGCAGGGCGTGGTCGTCGACCCAGATGTCGACGGTCTCCCTGGTCACCCCGGCCTGCTCCAGCCGCTCCCGCAGCGCGGCCGCGTCCTCTCCGCTGAGGTTTGCCGGGGTAACCGTGCCCGAGTAGTGCGTGGTGTGGCGGCCGCGCACCGTCTCCTCGCCGACCCTGCGCACGGCCCCGCAGGCGAGCAGGAGCCCGACCGGGCGGATCGGGGCGGTGTCGCGCAGATGGTCCGTGAGATACGCCCCGGAGCCGCCCGACAGCGCCGCCAGGTCGTCGTAGCCGTACCTGATCCAGTGCCGGCCGTCGAGGCGGCGGGCGAACGGGGCGCCGACCTTCGCGTAGTAGGCGTCGGGCAACAGCCGGGCCTCCATGGAGGTGCTGTTCAGGTTGCGCATGGTCTCGGCGAGCCGGCCGCCGGTGTAGGTGATGCGCAGGGTGCCCACGGACCCGTGGGACCAGCCGAGCGCCCCGTCCGTCTTCAGGGCGAGCATGGTGCCCATGGCGGTCGTGGACTCGATCCGCGCGGAGCCGGCCCTGGTGGTGGCCTTCTCGACGGCGCGCAGGGCGGTCACCGACCGGGAGTCGGCCCGCCCGGTGCGGCCGCCGGAGGGCGCTGCCGCGCCCCTGTGGGAGTCGCCGTCACCGAAGAGGCCGCACCCCGCCACGGCAAAGAGGGCGGCCACCGCCGCGATCGGGAGGATCCCGCGCCGCACGATCCTGTCCCTCATCCGTTCCCCCTTGTGCGCTGCGTGATCTTCACGCTAACTCCGCGGCGGGGGACCCGGCACGCGCCTGGCTCGAAACGGCGTGTGCCGCATCTCTCGCCGGACGAAAAGCGCCGGGGCCCGCACCTCGGAAGGTGCGGGCCCCGGCGTCAGCTGCGCGTGACCGCGGCTGCCGTCAGTGTCAGACGGCGGCCGGGTCCTCCTCGACGAGGAGGTTGCGGGTGCGGTTCGGGTCGAGCGGAATGCCGGGGCCCATCGTGGTGGTGATGGCGGCCTTCTTGATGTAGCGACCCTTGGCGGCGGACGGCTTCAGACGGAGGATCTCCTCCAGCGCCGCGCCGTAGTTCTCCACCAGCTTGGCGTCGTCGAAGGACGTCTTGCCGATGATGAAGTGCAGGTTCGAGTGCTTGTCGACGCGGAACTCGATCTTGCCGCCCTTGATGTCCGTGACGGCCTTCGTCACGTCCGGGGTCACGGTGCCGGTCTTGGGGTTCGGCATCAGACCACGGGGACCGAGCACGCGGCCGAGGCGGCCGACCTTGCCCATGAGGTCCGGGGTGGCGACGACGGCGTCGAAGTCCAGACGGCCCTTCGACACCTCGTCGATCAGCTCATCGGCGCCGACGATGTCGGCGCCCGCGGCACGAGCGGCCTCGGCACGGTCACCGGTCGCGAAGACCAGGACCCGGGCGGTCTTACCGGTGCCGTGCGGGAGGTTCACGGTGCCACGGACCATCTGGTCGGCCTTGCGCGGGTCGACACCCAGGCGGAAGGCGACCTCGACGGTGCCGTCGAACTTGGTCGTGGAGGTCTCCTTGGCCAGACGGACGGCCTCGAGCGGGGCGTACAGCTTCTCCCGGTCGACCTTGGCGTCCGCAGCGCGGAGAGCCTTGCTGCGCTTGCTCACAACTGCTCCTGTGGGTTCTGAAGGAGGCGTGGTACGGGCCGAGCAGGCCCTGCCACGTGCGGCCGGAGCCGCATGGTTCTACGAAGGTGGGGTTCAGCCCTCGACCGTAACGCCCATGGAACGGGCGGTGCCGGCGATGATCTTCGAGGCGGCGTCCAGGTCGTTGGCGTTGAGGTCGGGCATCTTGGTCTGGGCGATCTCGCGGACCTGCGCCTCGGTGATCTTGGCGACCTTGGTCTTGTGCGGCTCGCCGGAGCCCTTCTCGATGCCCGCGGCCTTGAGAATCATCTTGGCGGCCGGCGGCGTCTTGGTGACGAAGGTGAAGGAACGGTCCTCGTAGACCGTGATCTCCACCGGGATCACCCAGCCACGCTGCGACTCGGTCGCGGCGTTGTAGGCCTTGCAGAACTCCATGATGTTCACGCCGTGCTGACCCAGCGCGGGGCCGACCGGCGGGGCCGGGTTGGCCGCGCCGGCCTGGATCTGGAGCTTGATGAGCCCCGTGACCTTCTTCTTCTTGGGAGGCATTGCTCTCTCCGGGTCCTTAGTGAGAGTTTTCCGCCATCGATCCGGATCATCCGGATCGAGGCATACCGCACAACGATAGCGGGTACCGTTGCAGGCCCAAAAACGAGCAGGTCAGGCCAACGTCCGGCCACCGCTGGGAGCAGCCCCGGACAGCCTGTCCGACCTGGTCGGACGTGTGCGTACGGACAAGCATCGCGGCACGGCCCGGGCTCGGTACCCGCACGCGACAGAGCCCCTGCCCGACGGGAAGTCGTCGGCCAGGGGCTCTGTCGGACAGTCCGACTAGTTCTTCTGGATCTGGTCGAAGCTCAGCTCGACCGGGGTCTCGCGGCCGAAGATCTCCACCAGGCCCTTGACCTTCTTGGAGTCGGCGTTGATCTCGTTGATGGTCGCCTGCAGCGTGGCGAACGGGCCGTCGGTGACGGTGACCGAGTCGCCGACCTCGAAGTCCAGCACCTGGACCTCGACCTTGCGCTGCGGAACCGGCTTGCCCTCGGCCTCGGCGGCCTCGCGGGCGGCCTTCTCCTCGGCCTCCGGGGCGAGCATCTTGACGATCTCGTCCAGGGTCAGCGGGTAGGGGTCGTAGGCGTTGCCCACGAAGCCCGTGACACCCGGCGTGTTGCGGACGACACCCCAGGACTCGTTCGTCAGGTCCATGCGCACCAGGACGTAGCCCGGGAGCTTGTTCTGACGAATCGTCTTGCGGTCGCCGTTCTTGATCTGGACGACCTCTTCCTGCGGCACCTCGGCCTGGAAGATGTAGTCCTCGACGTTCAGCGATACGGCGCGCTGCTCGAGGTTGGTCTTCACGCGGTTCTCGTAGCCGGCGTACGTGTGGATCACGTACCACTCGCCGGGCAGGGAGCGCAGTTCGTCGCGGAGCTTCTCGACCGGGTCGAGCTCGGGCTGCTCCTCGTCCGCACCGGCACCGGCACCGGCCTCGGCCTCGTCCACCACGTGCACGGCGGCCTGCTCGGCCGGCTCGCCCGCCTCGGCGTCCGCAGCCTCGAACTCGTCGTGCTCGTCCGCGCCCTCGACGATGTCGAGCTCGTCATCCACGGACTCGTCCGGCTCGATGGCGTCGTTCAGGTTCGGGTCAGACACGGTGGCTGCTTCTTCCTGGATACATGGGGGTGGAACACGCGAAAGGGACGCCGGGCACGACGGCGTCCTTCGCTCTCGGCTCAGCCGAAGACGTACTTGGCGGCGTGGCTGAGCCCATAGTCAATCAAAGTCACCAGGGCAATCATGATCGCGACGAAGAAGATCACCACGGTGGTGTACGACGTCAGCTGGTTCCGCGACGGCCAGACGACCTTGCGCAGCTCAGCGACGATCTGGCGATAGAAGATGGCAAGGCGCTTCAGCGGGCCCTTCTTGCCTCGCTTGCCGCCCTTGCGGGTCTTCTTCGTCGACTCCTGCACCTCATCCTGGGCGTCAGGCATGTCGATGGAGCCCACGGCGTCCGTCACTCGTCCTCACCTGAATTCCCGGGTCGTGACCGTGCCGCGCCCGGTGGAGCCGCACGGCGAGTGCAATACAAATGTACTGTGCGCACACTGCCTGGTAGGAGTGTGTAGCAGGGCCGGAGGGACTTGAACCCCCAACCGCTGGTTTTGGAGACCAGTGCTCTACCAATTGAGCTACGACCCTTTGTTGTGTACCCCAACGTACCGCATCCGACCGGGTGCTCGGTGTGCACCCGCGAGATCGCTGCCGCTGGAGGCCAACGAGGTGAGAGTGTACGTGGTCCGCGGCCGGGCGTCGAACAGAAAGTGCCCGTACGGGCTTTGCCGGTGAAAGATCGGCCCGGAGCCTCCCCCGGATCCGCACGGATGTTCAGTTGCCGGTCCGGTCCGGCTCAGTCTGTGAAACCCGCGTGCCGGGCGCGTTCCCTGTCTGAAACCATGGATCGCATGAGCGCTGCAACCCCTCCCACCGAGCGCCGGGTCTCCGCCCGAGTCGGCGCGATCACCGAGTCCGCCACCCTCGCCGTGGACGCCAAGGCCAAGGCCCTCAAGGCCGCCGGGCGCCCGGTGATCGGCTTCGGCGCAGGTGAGCCCGACTTCCCGACGCCGGACAACATCGTCGAGGCGGCCGCCGAGGCCTGCAAGAACCCCAAGTACCACCGGTACACCCCGGCGGGCGGTCTGCCCGAACTGAAGGCCGCGATCGCCGCGAAGACGCTGCGCGACTCCGGCTACGAGGTGGACGCCTCCCAGGTCCTCGTCACCAACGGCGGCAAGCAGGCCGTCTACGAGGCCTTCGCCGCGATCCTCGACCCGGGCGACGAGGTGATCGTCCCCGCGCCGTACTGGACCACGTACCCGGAGTCGATCCGGCTGGCCGGCGGCGTCCCGGTGGACGTCGTCGCCGACGAGACGACCGGTTACCGCGTCTCCGTCGAGCAGCTGGAGGCGGCCCGCACGGAGAAGACGAAGGTCCTCCTGTTCGTGTCCCCGTCCAACCCGACCGGCGCGGTGTACACCGAGGCCGAGACCGAGGCCATCGGGCGCTGGGCCGTGGAGCACGGCCTGTGGGTGCTGACGGACGAGATCTACGAGCACCTCGTCTACGGCGACGCGGTCTCCGTGTCCCTGCCCGCCCTCCTGCCCGAACTGCGCGACAAGTGCATCGTGGTCAACGGCGTCGCCAAGACGTACGCCATGACGGGCTGGCGCGTGGGCTGGATGATCGGCCCGAAGGACGTGATCAAGGCGGCGACGAACCTGCAGTCGCACGCGACGTCCAATGTGTCGAACGTCGCGCAGGTGGCGGCGCTTGCCGCCGTCTCGGGCGGCCTCGAGGCGGTCGCGAAGATGCGCGAGGCCTTCGACCGGCGCCGCAGGACCATCGTGCGGATGCTCAACGAGATCGACGGCGTGGTCTGCCCCGAGCCCGAGGGCGCCTTCTACGCGTACCCGTCGGTGAAGGCACTGCTCGGCAAGCAGATCCGCGGCAAGCGCCCGCAGAACAGCGTCGAGCTGGCCGCGCTGATCCTGGACGAGGCCGAGGTCGCCGTCGTTCCGGGCGAGGCCTTCGGCACCCCCGGCTATCTGCGGCTGTCGTACGCCCTCGGTGACGAGGACCTGGTCGAGGGCGTCAGCCGGCTCCAGAAGCTGCTCGGCGAGGCACGGGACTGACGTCCAGCTCCCCCGGTCACCCAGGCGGCCGTCTCCCCGGATCCGGGGGGCGGCCGCCTCGTTCTTCCGTACGAGCAAGACCACTAAAGAGGAAAGCGCTACCGGTCCGGCGAGGGCGTACGGCAGGATCTTGGGATGGAGCACGTACGGGATGTCTCTGAGCTGCCGAAAGCCCACCTCCACCTGCACTTCACCGGGTCGATGCGGCCCTCCACCCTGCTGGAGCTCGCCGACAAATACGGTGTCCGGCTGCCCGAGGTCCTGACCGAGGCGCTGGTCAGCGGGGAGCCGCCCAAGCTGCGGGCGACGGACGAGCGGGGCTGGTTCCGTTTCCAGCGGCTGTACGACGCGGCGCGCTCGTGCCTGAGGCAGCCGGAGGACATCCAGCGGCTGGTACGGGAAGCGGCGGAGGAGGACCTCAGGGACGGCTCGGGCTGGCTGGAGATCCAGGTCGACCCGACGTCGTACGCGCCGCGCCTCGGCGGTCTGATCCCCGCGCTGGAGATCATCCTGGACGCCGTCTCCGCCGCGATGCGGGAGACGGGCCTCGGGATGCGCGTCCTGGTCGCCGCCAACCGGATGAAGCACCCGTTGGACGCACGCACGCTGGCGCGGCTCGCGGTGCGGTTCCAGGACCGCGGTGTGGTGGGCTTCGGCCTCTCGAACGACGAGCGCCGGGGCATGGCCCGGGACTTCGACCGGGCGTTCGCGATCGCCCGGCACGGCGGCCTGCTGTCCGCTCCGCACGGCGGCGAACTGACCGGCCCCTCGTCGGTCCGCGACTGCCTGGACGACCTGCATGCCGACCGGGTGGGCCACGGCGTGCGCGCGGCTGAGGACCCGCGTCTGCTGAAGCGTCTGGCGGACCGGGGCGTGACGTGCGAGGTGTGTCCGGCGTCGAACGTCGCGCTGGGCGTCTACCCGAAGCCCGAGGACGTCCCCCTGCGCACTCTGTTCGACGCGGGCGTCTCGATGGCCCTGGGCGCCGACGACCCGCTGCTGTTCGGCTCCCGGCTCGCCGCCCAGTACGAGATCGCCCGCCGCCACCACGGTTTCACGGACGAGGAGCTGGCCGAGCTGGCCCGGCAGTCGGTACGAGCCTCGGCGGCCCCGCAGGACACGAAGGCGAAGCTCCTGGAAGGCGTGGACGCTTGGCTGAGCGGCCCGGTCACTCGCATCGGGCCCGGGCCTGCGGGTACGGCCTGAGGCAGCTCGGGACGCCGGGGCGGCGCGCGTGGGTGTGCCGGGTGCCGGACCGGGCCAGCTCGCGGCCGGAGGACGTCCGTCGGGCAGGCGGAGTGGACGTGATGACGATCCGGGTCGTCCCGGACGTCCGCGCGTGTCGCGCTCCGGCAGGAGGACGGGCCGGTCCCCCTCGTTGTGGGTGGTCAACAGGTGACCTGGTGCGCGGCGTCGCGGACGGTGTGCCATCCCCTCAGCGCTGGCGGTCAGCAGGGCGGCTTCCTGCGCGGCGTCGCGGACGGTGCCGGGCTTCTCCGTGGGGGTGGTCAGCAAGGCGGAATCGTGCGCGACGCGCGGCGGTGCCGGTCCGCCAGGTGCGAGTGGTCAGCGAAGCGGTCTCATGTACGCGTCACCGTCAGGCCGGGCCCCCGGCGACGGAGATCCCGCCCAGCACGGTCCGCGCGAGCCGGCGCGCGAAGTCGTCCACAGGCGGCCTGACGCCGGTCTCCGTCGCGTCGTAGGCGAACGCCCGCTGCGCACAGGCGCCAAGGAGCAGGGACGCGGCGGCGAAGGTGTCGGCGTCGGCGCGGACCCGCCCGGCGGCCTGCTCGGCCCTGAGGTAGGCGTCGAGTCCCTCGATGGGCACGTGCGGCCCCGCCCCCAACTCCCGCATCGCCTCGTCGTGCCGCCGTTTGAGCTGTGTCTCCGCGTACAGCGAGGCGGCGATCGGAAAGCTCTGCTCGTAGAACAGGGCCGCCTGGCGGACGATCTCGGTGAGGTTCTCCTCCACGGTGCGCTGCCCCGGCTCGGCGACGAGGCTGCGCAGCAGCGGCGTGAGTCGCGGCAGGCGCTCGTGCAGGACCTCGATGAACAGTTCCTCCTTGCCGGCGAAGTACTTGTACAGCGCCGCCTCGGAGCAGCCGGCCGCCTTGGCGATCTCCTTGGTGGTGGCCCGTGCCAGTCCGACGGTGTGCATCAGCTCGTGGGCCGCGTCGAGGATGCGGGCACGGGTCGGCTTCGGCTGCATCTGTTGCATGGGCACCAAGGATTCCATGGACGTTCCCCGGGCCTTGACGGGTGGGTGAGTGCTTACCCACCCTAGAGCAGGAGTGGGTGAGTGAATACTCACCCACTAGCTGTCCCCCTCTCGCCCCTTTCTCACCCGGCGTACTGGAGTACCCATGAAGCTCGCCGTTTTCGGTGCCACCGGAGGTATCGGTCAGGAGATCGTCCGGCAGGCGCTGGTCGCAGGACACGAGGTCACGGCGGTGGTCCGGGACCCGGCCCGGCTGACCGTGACCGGGACGAACCTGGAGGTGTTCCGCGCCGACCTGACCGCTCCGGAGGCGGTCCGCCCCGCCGTCGCCGGCCGGGACGCCGTCCTGTCCGGCCTCGGCGCGCGCAGCCGCAAGGACGCGGGAGTCGCCACCCGGCTCACCCGTACGGTCCTGAGGGCCATGGAGACCGAGGGAGTACGCCGGCTGCTCGTGGTCACCGCCGGCCCGGTCGGTCCCGAGTCCGAGGGCGACGGAATGCTGGACCGCGCCGCTCGCAGCCTGATCTCGGCACTGCTCAAGGACGTCTACGACGACCTGAGGGAGATGGAGGCGGAGCTGGCCCGCAGCGCCACGGACTGGACGGTCGTCCGCCCGCCACGCCTGCAGGACAAGCCGCTCACCGGCACGTACCGCACGGTCGTCGGCGGCTTCCCGCGCAGGGGCCGCTTCATCGGCCGGGCGGATGTCGCCCACGCGATGCTGACCATGGTCGGTGACCCGGGAACGGTGAAGCAGGGGGTGGGCGTGGCCTACTAGCGCCCACCCCGGGCGGCTCAGAGACTCACGCCCACCGTGACCGGCTCGTTGACCAGCGTGATCCCGAAGGCCTCGCGAACACCGGCGACGACCTCACGGGCCAGGGCGAGCAGGTCCTCGGTGGTGGCGCCCCCGCGGTTGGTGAGGGCCAGGGTGTGCTTGGTGGAGATTCGGGCGCGTCCGCTGCCGTATCCCTTGGTGAAGCCCGCCTTGTCGATCAGCCAGGCGGCCGAGGTCTTGGTGTGGCCCTCCCCCGCCGCGTACGCGGGCGGCGCCACCTCCGCGCCCAGCCGCTCTTGCACACGCGACAGGAACGCGGCGAACTCCTCGTCCGTGAGGATCGGGTTGGTGAAGAAGGAGCCCGCCGACCAGGTGTCGTGGTCCTCCGGGTCCAGCACCATGCCTTTTCCTGCGCGCAGCTTCAGGACGGTCTCGCGGGCGGCGGCCAGCGGCACCCGGTCGCCCGCCTCGACACCGAGGGCGCGGGCCGTCTCGGCGTACCGCATCGGGGCGGAGAGTCCCTCCGCGTCCTCCAGCTCGAGGCGGACGCGGAGCACGACGAAACGCTCCGGGTCCGACTTGAAGCGGCTGTGGCGGTACGAGAACGCGCACTCCGCGTTCGGGATCGTCACCGTCTCGCGCGTCCTGCGGTCGTACGCGATCACCTCGGTGATCGTCGAGGAGACCTCCTGGCCGTACGCGCCCACGTTCTGGATCGGGGTGGCGCCCGCGGAGCCGGGGATTCCGGCGAGGCACTCCACGCCGGCGAGCCCGGCCTCCACGGTGCGGGCGACCGCGTCGCTCCACACCTCGCCTGCCGCCAGCTCCAGCGCCGTACCGTCGAGCCGGAAGCCCTTCGTCGCGATGCGCAGCGCGGTGCCGTCGAAGCCCTTGTCACCGACGACCAGGTTGGATCCGCCGCCGATCAGCAGAAGCCGCGTACCGGAGTCGTCGGCCTCCTGGACGGCGGCGATCACCTCGGCGTCGGTGGTGGCGGTGAGCAGACGGGTCGCGGGACCGCCCAGCCGGAAGGTGGTCAGCGGGGCGAGCGGGGCGTCATGGAGTTCCTGCACGCGCCAAGACTACGAGACGGCGCCCGCAGCCCCGCACCCCATGAGTACGGCCCCGCCGGGACCGGCGGGGCCATACGTCGTCACCCGGAGCGAGCCGGCGGCGGTGATCCAGCGCGTCGGGCCGGGAGCGGCGGGTCGCCGATCCCGTACGGGACAGGACCCGGATCGGCGGAGTGGCGATCCCGTACCGCACGGGCCGCCGATCGCCGGAGTGGCAGCCCCGGCCCGGGGCGGGGCTGCCACTCGCCGAACCTTCGGTCAGGCCAGCCGTACGACCGCTCGTGACATGCCCAGCACCTTCTGGCCGGCGCTGGTCGCCGTCAGGTCGACGCGGACGGTGTGGTCGTCGAGTTTGGCCGCCACCTTGCCGCTGACCTCGATCAGGGCGCCCTCGTCGTCGTTGGGGACCACGACGGGCTTGGTGAAGCGGACGCCGTACTCGACCACGGCCCCCGGGTCGCCGACCCAGTCGGTCACCACGCGGATCGCCTCGGCCATGGTGAACATGCCGTGCGCGATGACGTCCGGCAGGCCCACCTCCTTGGCGAACTTCTCGTTCCAGTGGATCGGGTTGAAGTCACCGGAGGCACCCGCGTACCGCACGAGCGTGGCACGCGTGACGGGGAACGACTGGGCCGGCAGTTCGGTGCCGACCTCGACGGCGTCGTAAGCGATCTTCGCGGTCATCGGCGTCATGCCTCCTCTTCCGGCGCCCGGGCCACGAGCTTCGTCCACGCGGTCACCACGTGCTCGCCTGCCTCGTCGTGGACGTCACCGCGGATGTCCAGGACGTCGTTGCCGGCCAGGGACTTGATCGACTCGATGGTCGAGGTGACGCTCAGCCGGTCGCCGGCCCGGACCGGGCGGATGTAGCTGAACCGCTGGTCGCCGTGCACGACGCGGCTGTAGTCCAAGCCGAGCTTGGGGTCCTCGGTGACCTGGCTCGCGGCCTTGAAGGTGATCGCGAAGACGAAGGTCGGCGGGGCGATCACGTCGGGGTGGCCGAGCGCCTTGGCGGCCTCCCGGTCGGTGTAGGCCGGGTTGGCGTCCCCGATCGCCTGCGCGAACTCGCGGATCTTCTCCCGGCCGACCTCGTACGGGTCGGTGGGCGGGTAGGACCGCCCCACGAAGGACTGGTCGAGCGCCATGGACTCGGACACCTCCTGGTAGTTCCTCGGATCCGGTCTCGCCGGAAGCCGCTGCCCCATTGCACGGTCGGCTCCGTGTTCGGCCGGTGGGACCGATTCTGGATCCATCGACCGATTCTGCTGTCGGCCGGGGCGGCCGATGAGTGCGGTTCCGGTCGACGTGACCGATTCTTCGTCTTGAATCGGCCGGTATGGCCGAATCCGTCTGCGTGGTGTGACATAACCGGCCTCTGGCCGCCCGGACCCATCTTGCTCGGTCGAGCCGCACGCCGGTGGGACCGTCACCTTCCTGCCGCCCGTCCCGCCCGGCCGTCCGGTCTGGTCATCCCATCCGGTCGTCGCGTCCGGCCGTTTCCGGATCGACTAGGTGGCCGGTCGCGCCCTGTCCGGGGCGGGCGTCGCGCAGCCGGCCACTCGGGGATGGGGCCGCACGTACCGAGGGCCGCCGCCTCGACAGCCGGCGCAGTGGACCCAGGCGCGCCCGGCCGACCGACTCACAAGTGGACCTAGATCCGACCGAGCCGCGCAGTGAACCGGCAGGCCCGTCGTGTCTCACCGTCCGCTTCGCCGAGGCCCCACGGGCCCTCGGGCGCACCAGCCAACGCCGCGAGGCCGCCCCCCTGGTTGCTGGGGACGGCCTCGCGTACGAGCCTTCGTTATCGCGTCTCGCGGTGCGCGGTGTGCGAGTTGCAACGCGGGCAGTGCTTCTTCAGTTCAAGACGATCCGGGTTGTTACGCCGGTTCTTCTTGGTGATGTAGTTCCGCTCCTTGCACTCCACGCAGGCCAGCGTGATCTTCGGGCGGACGTCGGTGGCAGCCACGTGAGTGCTCCTTGACGAACGGTTGGACGATATGTAAACGCAGGAAAGAGTAGCCGATCGAAGGACCGACCCCACAATCGGCTACTGTCAGTAGCGGTGACCGGACTTGAACCGGTGACACAGCGATTATGAGCCGCTTGCTCTACCGACTGAGCTACACCGCTTCGATGCGATCGGGCCCCGCCTCGCGGCGGGAACCTCTCACATCAGAGCCCCAAAACGGAATCGAACCGTTGACCTTCTCCTTACCATGGAGACGCTCTGCCGACTGAGCTATTGGGGCGAGCGATGAAGACATTACACGGTCGCCTACCGTTCGCCCAAATCCGTTTCGCGGCACCCGCCCGGCCTGTTCCCAGGCTTCACCGCAGGTGTCCCCACGCCCCTCACCCGCCTCAAGCCCGGCGGCCCGGCCGGCCGCCGGAGAGCCGTTTCCGTCCGCGCTGCGGCAGCGAACCCGTCCGCCACTGCGGCCACAGGGGTGACAGCGTCGGCCTTCCCGTAATCCAGCAGCGGCGGGACTCCGCACGCATACAGGGCCGTAGCGCAGTCGTCGGCCTGGAAAGCCACACCGATACGACTATTGCGCTCCTCCCCGCTGCGGCCGGGTGGTCACCCTAGGCTCGACCTCGGCTGCGTGATCTTGTCCCTGGTGCGCAGCCGCCGGCGAACCACAGGAACGCGATGCCCGACAGCCGACCGCAGCCGCCCCGCCTCTCGTCCTCGCCGTCGGCCCCGGCGGGCCCGGCGGCCCTGCTGCTGTGCGGGGCCCGGCTCACGGACGGCCGGACCGTGGACGTGCGGCTGAAGAACGGACGCATCGAGGCCGTGGGCACCGCCGGGAGCCTGGCCACGGCATCGGCCGGTACCCGTGTCGACCTGCGCGGCTATCTGCTGCTGCCGGCCCCCGCCGAGCCGCACGCCCACGGCGACACGGCCCTGTCCGCAGACGTCGACGAACCGGTGTCCTTCCAGCCCGACGACGTCCAGCGTCGTACCACCGAGGCCGCGTTGCTCCAGCTCGGGCACGGTGCGACGGCTCTGCGCTCGCATGTGCGCATCGGGGACGCACAGGGTCTCGACGCGCTCACGGCGGTCCTGAGGACGCGGCGTTCACTGTGCGGACTCGCCGAGCTCACGGCGGTGGCGATGCCGCAGGTGCTGACCGGGGTCGCCGGTGCGGACGGGCTCGCGATGCTGCGCGACGCCATGAAGATGGGCGCCTCGGTGGTGGGCGGCTGCCCGGACACGGACCCCGATCCGGCGGGGTACGCGGAGCTGGTCCTGGAACTGGCCTCCGAGTTCGGCTGCCCGGTCGACGTGCACACGGACGCCGGTGATCCGGCACGTCTGGCGCGGCTCACGGCGATGGCGGGAGGCCTGCGGTCCGGAGTGACGCTGAGCCCGTGCGGCGGTCTCGGGCGTCTGCCGGCGGCAGCGGCGGCCCGTGTCGCGGAGCGCCTCGCCGCCGCCGGGGTGACGGTGGTCTGCCTGCCGCAGGGCGGCTGCGGAGCGGTCGAAGGACGCGGCACGGCCCCGGTACGGCTGCTGCGGTCGGCAGGGGTGCGGGTCGCGGCCGGCAGCGGAGCGCTCAGGGACGTGTCGAACCCGGTGGGGCGCGGGGACCCGCTGGAGGCCGCGTACCTGCTGGCGTCCCGGTACGGGCTGTCCCCCGAAGACGCCTACGACACGGTGAGCGCCTCGGCACGGGCCGCTCTCGGGCTGCCCGAGGTGCGCGTGGAGGCGGGCTTCCCCGCGGAACTGCTCGCCGTACGCGGTGACCGGCTGGCGAGTGCGCTGTCGCTCGCGTACAGCCGCATCGTCGTGCACCAGGGGCGCGTGGTGGCTCGGACGAGCGCGGTACGTGAGTACTCCACCTCCGCGGCGGTGGCTCTGGACCTGCCCCGGCAGGGACGGGCTCAGCCGTGACCGGACGGCGTGCGAGAGGGCGCACGCGAATGGCCGGTGTGCGCCGGTGGAATCGGAGCCGTGGGTGAAGTCGCGCGGCAAAGGCGTCCCTCGCGGCGTACGGTCGGAAACATGCGCATTGTCATCGCTGGTGGGCATGGTCAGATCGCGCTGCGGCTGGAGCGGTTGCTCGCCGCGCGCGGAGAAGAGGCCGCGGGGATCATCCGCCGCGCGGAGCAGGCCGACGATCTGAGGGCGGCGGGTGCCGAACCGATCGTGTGCGACCTGGAGTCGGCGTCGGTCGAGGAGATCGCCGCGCACCTGGAGGGAGCCGACGCGGCGGTCTTCGCGGCGGGCGCGGGCCCCGGCAGCGGAGTGGACCGCAAGTACACCGTGGACCGGGATGCGGCGATCAAGTTCGCGGACGCCGCGGAACGCACCGGCGTACGCCGCTTCGTCGTGGTCTCGTCGATGGGCGCGGATCCGGAGCACCCGGGCGACGAGGTCTTCGACGTGTATCTGCGCACGAAGGGCGAGGCCGACGCCTACGTACGCGCCCACAAGTCCCTTGACTGGACGATCCTGCGCCCCGGCGCACTGACGGACGACCCCGGCACCGGTCTCGTCCGCC
Source organism: Streptomyces sp. NPDC001156 (assembly GCF_053598275.1). Taxonomy (NCBI): domain Bacteria; kingdom Bacillati; phylum Actinomycetota; class Actinomycetes; order Kitasatosporales; family Streptomycetaceae; genus Streptomyces; species Streptomyces sp. NPDC001156. The sequence goes on from NZ_JBSFJX010000040.1 coordinate 50,443, forward strand.
TGGAGGCGCACACCGGCCGAGGCTCGGTCCCGCGCGACGACGTGGCGACGGTCCTCGCGGAACTCGTCGACACACCGGCGACGGCGGGTCTGACCCTGGAACTCATCGGCGGTTCGACACCGGTGTCCGTGGCGGTGAAGTCGGTGGCGGGCAACTGACCGGAGCCCGGTCCCGGACCAAAGCCTCCGGGACACCGCGGAGTTGAGAAGCGCCCTTCAGAAGAGAGGGAGCTGACCGGGGAATTCGGGTACGGCGTACCCGTCGAGCGCGGGTTGCGCGGCGTCGGTCTGCGCGAGCCGACGCGACCCGGGACAGGAGACGAGCCCCCCGCTTGCCCGCGCCCCCGGCGGGTCGTGCCGCGCGAACCGCCCCGCGACGACGGCGATTTCCCGACGGCACTCGGGGCAGTTCCTGCGGCGGGACGACATGGCCTCAGCGTACGAGAACGCGGCAATGCGGTGCAGAACCGACGGTCCGGCCCGAGCAGGAGTCAGTGTGCGGACGGCGCCGACGAGGTGTCAGCCGATGTAGGGGTCCACCCGGGTGTCGTCCATGGCGTGTTCGATCCGCAGCCGCATGGTGGGGTGCACGTCCAATCCGCCGAGGTCCGTGGGTTCGACCCAGCGGACCTGGGTCGTCTCGGAACTGGTGCGGAGCCGTCCGCCGACCGGGCGCGCCCGGAAGCAGATGCTGAACTGCTGGCGGACCTCCCCATCGTCGTACCGCATCACGTGCCCGGGGTCCGTGTAGATCCCGGAGAGTCCGAGGACCTCCACCTCGATGCCGGTCTCCTCACGCACCTCGCGGACGACGGTGTCCCCGATGTACTCGCCGATGTCGTGCCCACCACCGGGCAGCGCCCACCGGCCGTTGTCCGACCGCTGAACCATCAGCACGCGACCGGCGCGGTCCCGCACGAAGGCCACGACCGAGGGGACGACGGAGTTGGCGGGCGGGGCTTCGGGATCGTGCAGATAGTCGATACGACCCATGGATCGGGCTCCCGGTGGTACGACGCGAAGACGAGCGAAGACGGGCCATGACCGGGCCGCCTCTCGCAAGTGTGCTCCTCCGCCGCCTTCTTGCGGCTCAGTGCCGTCCCGCCCCGGTGCGCGCCAGTGGTACCGGCGTCGGGGTACGGGCGTGGTGCCGGACTCGGTACGGCACTCAGGGCGACCGCTGCCGGCTTGAGGACGTGGCCCGTGGCGGCCTGGGCTGTTCGACGTCGCCGCCGGCCGCTTCCATGCCCGCGTGCATCGCGGATGACCAAGGAGCGAGCGCGGGCCCGCCGCGGGTGACACGACGGGCGGCCACGACGGCCCAGAGCAGAGCGAGCAGGCTCGCCATGTGGACGGGGGTGAGGGCGTGGAACATGCCGCGCCTGCGTCCGACGACCGCGAGAAGAATCCCCACCACGGATCCCGCCAGCGACAACTGGACGGCGCCCCGGGACACCGTGCGGGCCGCGGTCACCGCGCGCAGGACGCACCAGGCGTCGGCCAGACCGTCCACGCAGACCAGGTCCGCCGACCAGGACGCCTCGACGCCCGGTGCGCCGGGCACCCCTACCGCGATGTCCGCGGCGGCCAGCGCCTCGGCGTCCGTACCCGAGACGACCAGGACGCCCTCGCCAAGATCCCGGAGCTCGCACACTCGGTCGGCGAGACGTTCGCCTCTGCCGACGACCTGGTCGGCGAGGGAGAGCAGTGCGCGGATGCGGTCGTCGTCGGTCAGTACCACGTGCGCTCCGGTGGCCCGTGCCGCGGCCAGCACCGGCACGGCCAGCGGATCGATCCGGCCGCCCTGCTGTTCCTGCCGGTGGTTCACCAGGACGGCCGAGTCGATCACGACGGCTGAGACCCGGTCGAGCAGGCGCAGTGCGGTCGGGTCCAGCGGTACGACACCGCGTTTCGCCAGTCCGCGTCCGACCGCCGACGCGAAGCCCTCCCGCCCATAGCGGGCGGCTCGCGGCACAGCGGCGAGCAGCGCGTTCGCCGCCCGCGCCGGACTGCGCGTCAGGACCAGCACGGCGGCGGCGGTGAGCGGGGCGAACGCCTCCAGCCGCGCCTCCCATGTCCCGACGGGTCCGGACGGCCGGGACCTGGCGCGCAGGTGCCGGGCCGGCCGGGTGTGCGGTACGCAGTCCGGGCCGGGGCACAGATCCTTCTCGCGCCGCTCCCACACCTCGCGCCGTGCGCGGACCTCGCCGAGGAGCAGCATCCGGCTCGCCGTGTCGACGGCCGGCATGGCGACGCCATCGCACAGCCCGTTGACGACGGCGCTGACCAGCGACAGCAGCAGATCGGCCTGGGGCGGCCCGATCCGCCGCATCAACGGCCTGCGCAGTGCCCGTTCGAGTTCCAGCGCGGCGACCAGCGTGGGCACGGCCCGGGGCAGCGGTGGCAGACGCAAGATCCGCTGGGCGGCTCCGGCGCACACCGCGACGCAGTCGACCAGCAACTCGGTCGCCACGGCCGCGACCGGCACGTCGTCGCCCGGGGTGACCGGCTGCGCCCAGGGGAAGTCCGCGTCCTGCACGCCATGGGCCTGCTCGGCCGCCCTGATGGTGGCCAGGATCCGGTCGATGCCCACGCGTCTCTCGTCGAACGCCAGCAGTACCTCACCGGTCACGGCGTTGATCTCGGCCCATCGCACCCCCTCCAGGCTTCGCAGCGACCGGGTCACCGCCTTGGCCAACCGCTCCTGCAGGTGACCGCCGTGCGCAAGCCCCCGCACCTCGATGTGCGCACGCCCGTGACCGGTCCAGACGCTACGGGTGTGCCGCCGCGGATGAAGGTCGACCAGCGCATGCCCGACCCGCGCGGCGCTCGCGGGCGCCCCCATGGCCCTGAAGACCCTGTGCCGGGCTGCCGACGTGACGATGCGCCCCGCGCCCTCGGCGGTGTGCAGACCCGCCTTGGTCACTCCGACCGTCGCCCCGCCGACGGCCCTGACCAGGAACCACGCCCCCCGGCCCCCGGCGCGAGCCACGGCCGCCACGGCTGTGCGCACCTGGTCCGGGGGCACTGTCCGAGCCGGGATCCGGCCCGGCAGAGCGAGAACGGACGCCACGCTTCCGGCCACGCCCAACATGTACCCGTACCACCGGGCGCCCCACACCCGATCAGGGGAAGCCATGCGGCGTGAACACCAGAGCCGGTTTCGGGGGACGGTCTACACGCCGTCAGCCGCGGATGGCGGCCACGGGATTCGGCCCTCGGATTCGGGTCTGAGGGCGCAGCCGACTGAGCAGGCACGGCTGACGGAGCTGCGGGGCTGCTGGGGTGAAGGGACTCGCCAGGACGCGCACGCCGGGCCAGGGCCCCCTCCTCGCGGGCCCGGCCCGCCGTGCGCTGATGGGCCAACCCGCCGGCTCTACGTGCTCGCGCCCCTGGGTGCCCTGGCCGACAGGACGACGGCCCCCGCCGACAGCAGAACCACGAGCGCCGCGTAACCGTAGGCGAGGGTGGCGGCCGAAGCGACGGCCGCGACAAGGAGGGGACCGCCCGCATCCCCGAGTTCACGGCCGAGCTCGGCGGCGCCCATGGTCTGGCCGAGACGTTCCGTGGGGGTGCTCGCGGCCAGCGCGGCGAAGCCCAGCGGGGTGATCAGGCCGGTTCCGGCGCCGGTCAGAGCCGCGCCCAGCAGGACTCCGGCCACACCGGGCAGTGTGGCGCAGGCCAGCCCGGCAGCGGTGACCAGCAGCCCGGCGACCATGCCGGAACGGGTGGTGAGATGTCCCTCGTCGAGGGCGCGCCCGGCCCTTGGCTGTACGACGGCCGCGCAAGCGGCGAGCACGGACACGGCGGCTCCCGTGGCGACGGTGCCCAGCCCGGCCGCCCTGCCGGAGACAGGCAGGAAGCCCACGCCCACCGACAGGGCCGCGGTCGCGGCGGCCAGCGCGGAGGTCGGGGCGAGGAAGGCGGGGTCGGCCACGCGCCGGGCCAGGTCCAGCACGGTCTGCCGGACCTTCGGCAACGGGGGGACGACGGGTACGGCGAGTGCGGCCCAGGCGGCGACCGCCGCGCCGAGCACGGCCAGTACGGCGAACAGCAGCCGCAGACCGCCCGCCCAGACAAGGACACCGCCGAGCAGTGGGCCGAGGGTGTAGCCGATGGACTTGTAGAAGCCGTAACTGCCGAAGGCCCGGCCGTGCTTGGCCGCCGGGTTGAGCCGGGCCACCAGTGCGGAGGCCGACGGGGAGAACGCGGAGGCCGCTGCGCCCTGGCCGAGGCGGGCCGCCCAGAGCCAGCCGGGGCTGTCGGCGACGACGTACAGGCCGGAGGCGGCCGAGAAGGCTATGAGCCCGCCGAGCAGCACGGGGCGGGCGCCGATGCGGTCTGCGAGTGTGCCGAACACCGGCTTGAGGAGGACTTCGGCACCGTCGTACAGGGCGAGGAGCCCGCCCAACACCATCAGCGAGGTGACCGCGTCCTCCGAGAAGCCGCCCAGACTCGCGGCGATGCCGTGTGCACCAAAGGCGGTCGTGAACCCGGCCCCGTACAGCGGCCATGTCTGCCGACCGGGTGCCGGGCGCACCGGCTCCGCCCGGCTCACAGGGTCTCCTCCGGCGCTTGGTGCAGGGCCGCGAACACGCGTTCCGCGTAGTCCTCGCAGGCTGCGGCGCACTCCTTGAGCCGTCTGCCGGCCTGCGCCGCGTCCGGGGCGCCGAACACGTCGCGGGCCGTCAGATCGCGGTGCCAGCGTCGCAGCCGCTCGAGGGACTGCTCTTCCTCTTCGAGTTCGGCGAGGGTGAACTTCGCGATGCGGATCTCCTTCGCCAGCTCCGCCTCGTACTTCCCGCAGTCGGCCAGGAACTCCGCCCAGTCCGCGGACCGGGCGGCGGTGAACTGCGCCTGGAGGCGCGCGGCGTCCTCAGGACCGCGCCCGGAGGCGGTGAGGGTCACCGCCTGGCCGTCGGCCTGTTCGGTCAGGGCGATCACCCGGGAGACGCCGTCCGCGAAGACGGGCACGTCCGGTACGGCCCACACGCCCTGGCCCAGGGAGAGCGCGCCGACCTTCCGCAGCTCGCGCCAGACCGCGACCCGGTGCCGGGACGGCTCAGCGGCCACTTTGATCAGGAGGACAAGCCAGCGACTGACGGCTCCAGTATTCGACACACCATAAAATGTAACGCCTGTTACCACCCATGGTCTGGGATCGCTCGCTCAGGAGCTCAGCGCCCCGGTCGCGAGCAGCAGCGCCAGCCCGCGCAGATTCGTGTCACGGGTCATGCGATGACAGGGCTGCGGCGTTCGACGAGGGTGACGTCTCGCCATGTGCCGTGGTGCTGTCCGATGCGTTCGCGTGTCCCGATGACGCGGAATCCCGCCTTCTGGTGCAGGGCGAGGCTGCTGGTGTTCTCGGGGAAGATGCCGGACTGGATCGTCCAGACGCCCGCCGCCTCGGTCGAGCCGATCAGCGCCCGCAGGAGTGCCGAACCGACTCCCCGGCCCCGGGCGTCGGGGTGCACGTACACCGAGTGTTCGACGACGCCGGCATACGCGCATCGGTCGGACACCGGCACGGCAGCGACCCAGCCCAGTACCTTGCCCGCCTCGTCGACGGCGACGTGCCGGTGCTGTGGCAGCTTGGCGGCGTCGAAGTGCTCCCAGGTGGGCGCGGTGGTCTCGAAGGTGGCGTTGCCCTCGCCGATGCCGAGTTGGTAGATCGCCAGAACCTCATCGGCGTGTTCGAGGCCCATGGCCACGATGCGAACTCCGCTTGTCGGCCTCACGCTCACTCCGCTGGGGCGATCTCGTCGAGGAGGCCGCGGACACGCTTCTCGATCTCGTCGCGAATGGGGCGGACGGCTTCGACGCCCTGTCCGGCCGGGTCGGGGAGCTCCCAGTCGAGGTAGCGCTTGCCGGCGAAGACCGGGCAGGTGTCGCCGCAGCCCATCGTGATGACCACGTCGGACGCCTGGACGGCCTCAACGGTCAGCACCTTGGGCACCTCGGCCGAGATGTCGACGCCCACCTCCGACATCGCTCGGACGACGGCCGGGTTGACCGTGTCGGCAGGCGCGGACCCGGCGGAGCGCACCTGAACGCGGTCGCCCGCGAGGTGAGTGAGGAACGCGGCGGCCATCTGGGAGCGCCCGGCGTTGTGGACGCAGACGAACAGCACGGACGGGCGCTTGGCGGCGGGAGTGTTCATGGCGGGGTGTCTTTCTGGGCGGAGGCGGGTCAGGGGAGTGTGGGGGCAGCGAGTCCGGGTTCGCCCTGGAGTGGGGCGGTGCTGGTCTGCTCGGGTGCCGGACGTCCGAACAACGCGATCACCAGCCCCAGGCCCAGCGCGGCGCCGAGCAGTTGCGCGGCAATGAAGGGGCCGAGCGAGCCGGGGGCGATGCCGGCGAAGGTGTCGGTGAAGGCCCGGCCGATGGTGACCGCCGGGTTGGCGAACGAGGTGGAGGACGTGAACCAGTACGCCGCGCCGATGTAGGCGGCCACCGCGACGGGGCCGAAGCGGGCGCGACCGGTACGGGCCAGCCCGAAGATCAGCAGGACGAGTCCGGCGGTCGCGACGACCTCGCCCAGCCACAGGTGACCGGCGAAGCGCTCATGGCTGGACCACCGCACGAGCGGCTTGCCGAACATCGCGTCAGCCACGACGGCACCGGCGACCGCTCCCGCGATCTGCGCCGGAACGTACGCGACCACGTCCCGTACGGTCAGCCCGCCCTCGCTACGGCGGTCGGTGAACCAGGCCGCGAGCGTGACGACCGGGTTGAAATGGGCGCCGGAGACGGGCCCGAGCAGCACGATGAGCACGCCCAGCCCGAAAACCGTGGCCAGTGAGTTGGCCAGCAGTTGCAGACCGACGTCGCGGGTCAGTCCGGTGGCTTGAATCCCGGAGCCGACGACCACCGCGACCAGGGCGGCCGACCCCACGCCCTCGGCGAGGGCCCTACGTCCGAGCGAGACGCTCACGCGCTCACCTCGGCCGCCTGCGACGTCTTGAGGAACACGGCGAGCCGGTCGAGCGTGGCGGGCAGCGCCCAGTAGTAGACCCAAGTACCCCGGCGCTCGCAGTCGATCAGACCCGCCTGACGCAGCAGCTTCAGGTGATGCGAGATCGTCGGCTGGGACAGGTCGAAGGCCGGGGTCAGGTCACACACGCAGACCTCGCCGCCCGCCCGTGAGGCGATCAACGACATCAGACGAAGCCGTACGGGGTCGCCCAGTGCCTTGAACAACTTCGCCAGCTCGGCGGCCTGGTCCTCGTCCAGGGGCGCGGTCGTCAGCCCCGGGCAGCACGCGCCGGCCTCATCGCTCTGCCCGAGCACCACAAGCTCTTGCTTCGACATACGTCTATGTTGACATCCTTCGATTCAAGCCACAAGCTTGCATCGACATACATCAATGCAAGCCGATGGGAGCCCTGCCATGTCCCGTGCTCAGCTCGCCCTGCGTGTCAGCGACCTCGAAGCGTCGATCACCTTCTACTCGAAGCTCTTCGACACCGAGCCCACCAAGCGGCGCGAGGGCTACGCCAACTTCGCCATCGCCGAGCCCCCGCTCAAGCTCGTCCTGATCGAGGGCGAGCCCGGCCAGGAGACCCGCCTGGACCACCTCGGCGTCGAGGTCGAGTCCACCGAGCAGGTCAACGCGGCCACCGGTCGCCTAAAAGACGCAGGACTCGCGACCTTCGAGGAGAACGACACCTCCTGCTGCTACGCCCTGCAGGACAAGGTGTGGGTCCACGGCCCCGGCCAGGAGCCCTGGGAGGTCTACGTCGTCAAGGGCGACGCCGACACCCTCGGCAAGAGCGCCGATCCCGCGGCCACGGGTGACGGCTGCTGCACCAGCCAGGCCACCGGGGACACGGCAGCGGCGGGATGCGCCTGCGGCCAGTGAATTGACGGCCGGTTCGAGCGACGCTCGCCGGCTGCCGAGGACCGCGTAGCCGGATGGCCGCATGGCCGGAGACGTACCGACCGGACGCCCGCCACTGCCGTCGGCCGCACGGCCGCGGACGTACCGACCATCGGACCTTGCGCGTCATTCACTGACCGCCCACGCCCCGGGCCCGACAGGCCGGCCTCGGACGCCAGGAAGACTCCTTCGCCCAGGTCAGCACGGTCCGACTGGCCGTTACTCACTTTCGGGTGACGCATGGAATGAGGCCGGGGTGGCGGACCGTGGCGCACGAGTGCCGCAGGCCAGAGGCGACAAGGGAGGTTGACTCAACAGGGCGTCAACCTGGCGCACTCGCCGAATAAATGGACGATGCAGGCAAGCCTCATAAGGATATGGGCATCACGTAACACAGTTCACGTTTCACGCACATCTCCGGCACCCGGGCAGCACGGTGTGAGGGCGCGGCCATCCCGGCCACGCACCCGTACATCGCACAGTCCGTGCGCGGCCTTGCCGCGCACGGCGTGCCCGCACCATGCAGGGGGACCTGTGTCCACTTCCACGACTGCCCGCCGTCTGGCCGCCATTGTCCTCACCACCGCCGCTCTGGGCGGGGTGGCAGCACTGCCCGCGTCCGCCGCCGGCCACCCGGCCCCGCAGCACCGGCCCGACGTGCGGATCAGCCGGGTGCAGTACGACTCCCCCGGCCGTGAGGACGGCTCCAACCGCTCCCTGAACCGCGAATGGGTGGAGATCACCAACACCACCCGCCACGCGATCAACCTCGGCGGATGGACGCTGTCGGGCCGCGACCACCACACCTACACCTTCCACCACTACCGCCTGGGCGCCCACGCAACGGTCCGCGTCCACACCGGCATCGGCCACGACACCCGCACCGACCTCTTCCAGGACCGCTGCCACTACGCGTGGGACAACCACTCCGACACCGCCATCCTGCGCAACGACCACGGCCGCACCATCGACATCGCCTCCTGGGGCCGCCGACACCGCTGACCATCCGTCTGCGCGTAGGTGACCGGCCCCACCCAGGGGCCGGCGCCGCGCACGCATCCGGCGGTGCGCCACAGGCCCTCGCGGGCGCGACGCACCGCCGACGCATTGGCGAAGAACGGCAGAGGTGCTTTCCAGACCTACGTGGTCGAGGCAAGCCCTGAGTGGCCCCCCTCACATCGGCTGGGCTTCCGGCCGACTCCGCGAGGCGCGATCCTGGTAGGCCGAGCGCTGATCAGCGAACAAATGCGGGCCGGTGCGCATCTCACGCTTCGTGAAGCCCACCTCATGCTCATACGGCCCTGGGCGCGACGGGTACCGTCGCGCCTCCCGAAAGGAGGCCAGGCGATGAATCCCCCGTCGTATCGTGACCGCAGAAACACGACAGTGCCGCCGCGGCTCCCCGGCCGGGCCACGACCACACACAGACTGAGCGCCGCTGCCGCCGTGGCGGCAGTGCTCCTGGCGGGCTGTGGCACGGGCACCCCCAAGGCGGCCCCGCACCCCAGTGGCCCCGACGCGTCCCTCGCCCCGCCCGCCGCACCTTCCCACTCTTCATCGGCTCTCGCTCCGTCCGGCGTGCCTTCCTCCCTCGCGCCGTCCGGCGCTCCTTCCCTCTCCCCTTCGTCCCTCGCTCCGGACCTCGCCGCCACCGCCACCGCGTGCACCAACACCACGAAGCTGACCGCGTGGTCGAACCGCCGGCTGGCCATGCTGACCATCGCCGTCCCGGTGTCGGAGACCTCGGTGTCCGACGTCACCTCCGAGGTGAGCGCCGGTGCGGGTGGTGTGCTGCTGTTCGGCAGCAACGCGCCGTCCAACCTCGGCTCCCGGCTGACCACCCTGAAGTCCCATGTACCCGGCCGCCTGGGCCTGCTGGTGATGACCGACGAGGAGGGCGGCGGCATCCAGCGCATGTCGAACCTCGTCGGAAACCTGCCCTGGCCCTCGTACATGGGCGCGCACTGGACCCCGGCCCAGATCCAGCAGAACGTCGCCAAGGTCGCCGCCAAGATGGCCGCCGCCCAGGTGAACATGGACCTCGCACCGGTGGTCGACGTCGACGGCAGGAACGTGGCCCCCGGCCGGACCAACCCCGACGGATGGCGGTCCTTCAGCGGCAACACCTCGGTGGTCTCCAAGGACGGTGTCGCGTACATGAACGGGTTGCGCGACGGACACGTGATACCTGTCGTCAAGCACTTCCCGGGCCTCGGTGGCTCCACCTACAACTCCGACTTCGGCCCCGCCCGCACCCTGCCCTGGTCCACCCTGCAGAAGGTGGGCCTCCCGCCGTTCACAGCGGCCATCAAGGCCGGCGCCCCGGCGATCATGGTCTCCAACAACATCGTGCCGGGCCTGGGCACCAATCCGGCGAGCCTGTCCCCCACCGCCATCAGCTACGAGCTGCGCGGCAAGCTGGGCTTCAAGGGGCTGGTGGTCACCGACTCGCTCAGCGCCAAGGCGATCTCCGCCGCCGGCTTCAGCGTCTCCTCTGCCGCCGTCCAGGCCCTGCGCTCCGGTGCCGACATGGTCATGTTCGACCTGGGGACCAATGTCAGCTCCCAAACGTCCTCGATCGCCACGGCGATCACCAATGCGGTGGCCGGCGGACACCTCGCCCGCAGCCGCCTCATCGACGCGGCGGGGCACGTCCTGGCCGTCCGGCACGTAAATCTCTGCTCCTGAGCGAGAGCCGATCGCAGCCCTTGCCCGGTGACTCCCTGCGTTCCCTGCCTGGCTCCGGCGCGAACCCGGCACACGGGTCGGGGCATCCGCCGTCGGCACCGCGCACAGCCTGCGCGATCTGAGCGTGTGCCAGGAGCGCGCCGCCCTGGTGGCCTGGGACGAGAGGGATGTGGCCGGCTCGCTCCGGTTCGACCGGAAGGGCGGCGGACCGAAGCTGCGGTCGGCGACACCGCGACATAGGCCTGGGCGCCCTGCCACGTGTGAGGCGCCCAGACCGGCTTTCGACTCGCGTGCGGGGTCAGGCCCACCACGAGGGGGCGAGCCTGACCCCGCACGACGGCGCCGGCCTCCCCCCGGAGTCCAGGCGACCAGACCCCGCCCGGGGTCACTCTCTTCAGCGGTCTGTGTGGCTGAGGTGTCACGGGTGACGGCAGATGGTTGCAGGACCAACGCTCCCGTGAAGCCGGCCACTTGCGTACGTCACATCCGGGTCACACCCTTCACGGAAGCCGCGCATGGCCGACACGATGCGCGCCAGGCGTCGCCTTGGGATGGGCCCTGACCTGCTCTTACAACGCTCTCGACCCCCGGCCGTCCGGCCCCGGCCGGACGCTCACCGAGGCCGAGGAGTCCGACACTCAGGCGCAGGCACACATCACCTGCCCCCGGCCGCCTCTACGCCTGCTTCAGGGATCCGGACCCCGAGCTGACGAACGGCTCACGTGCAGGTCACGGGCGGCGCCCAGTGCTTGACGTGAAGCACCTCTCTCCTCCCGACCTTGATCAACGAGGTGCCGTCACGCGCCAAGATCACCAGACGGGTGAGATGTGATACGCCGTCAGAGGGTCGGCGTTCGGCCGTCGCCGGGACAACCGGCCCCCCGTAGAACACCTCCCATAGCGTTCGGACGCGAGGAGATCCCCCGATTCATCGCGGGATCCAACCAGGCTCCCCCACGGCCGTAAGGACTCTTCCGTGCACTTCGCGCCCAAAGCCAGCGGCACACTCGCCGCCATCACGCTGGCCCTCGGGCTGGCCGTCCTCCCCGCCCCCGCCTACGCCGCACCGATCACCTGCGACGAAGCCGCCCTCGTGGCCGCCATCGGCACCGCCAATCTGGCGGGCGGGGGCACCATCGACCTGGCGCCGAACTGCGTCTACTCCCTCGACAAGGTCGAGTCTCCCACCGGCGGCAGCGGACCGAACGGACTGCCGGTGATCACCGAACCCATCACCATCAACGGCTCCAACTCCGTCATCGAACGCGCCGCCGCACCCCTCACCCCGAACTTCCGCATCTTCGAGGTCGGCGGCACGGACGGCGAGCTCACCCTCAACCGCGTCGCCCTGCGCAACGGACACCTCGGTGACGAGTACGGCGGCGCCGTACTCGTCAACGCCGGCCGCGTCCTCTCCGTCGACAACAGCATCCTGACCGGCAACACCGCTCACGAGGGCGGCGCCGTCGCATCCTTCGGCGGTAGCAGCACCACGATCGCCAGCAGCATCATCAGGAACAACGCCGTCAACTGGGGCGGCGGAGGCCTGTACACCCTCGGCGGCAGCATCACCGTCCGCTCCACCATCGTGTCGGGTAACGAAGCCCACCACGGCGGCGGCATCCACAATCTCGGCACCCTGCTCCTGCAGTCCAGCTACGTGCGGAACAACTCCGCCCAAGCCGAGGGAGGCGGTGTCTATAACGTCGGCACCGGGACGATCAGCAGCAGCAGCGTGCAGAACAACACCGCCGACGTCGGCGGCGGTGTCTTCAACCTCGCCGGCTCTCTGACCGTCAACTCCAGCACCATCAGCGGGAACAGCGCGGCCGACGAAGGCGGTGGGATCCGAAACTTCGCCACACTTGACGTCAACTCCTCCAGCCTCGCGGCCAACAAGGTCACCGCTGCCGACTCCCGGGGTGGGGGGCTCTACAACGGCGCGGGCACCGCGACCCTCACCAGCAGCTCCGTGCTGGGCAACAGCGCGGTGCTCGAAGGCGGCGGCATCTTCGAGAATCCCGGCAGCACCGTCGACCTGGTGGGTAGCTCCGACGTCGGCAACACACCCGACAACTGCCGACCCCCCGGCGCCGTCCCGGGCTGCGCAGACTAGATGGACGCTTGAGCGGGGGCATCACTCGGGCGACCGACACCGTGAAAGTGGGAATCGAACGACGCCTCCGCTGCCCCGGAGGCGTCGTTTCCGCTGGTGGGTCAGCTCTCCGACTGCGCGCAACCCGCCCGCGATCGGGCTCCACCTGGACGGGCAACGTGGAGGGGCCCGACAAACACGGCAGGTTGGCCCTGAGCGTGCGCAGCCCGTGCCGTCCCACCTGACGTAATGTCAGCGGCCGGGCTGGCGTTCAGTGATCTCCTGAAGCACCCAACCATTGCCGTCCGGGTCGCTGAAGGTGGCGTAGGAGGCATAAGAGGTGCGGTCGGGGTGCGGGCCGGCGATCCGCTCCTGGCCTGCGCCGCGGTGGACGGCGTCTCCGGCCTCGTGGCCGTGGTGGAGCAGTCCTCCGGCGTCGTGGAACACCTCGCTCACGTCGATGCCGCGGCCGACGAGCTCCGCGCGCGCCTGTTCGACATCCGAGACGATGAGGTACAGCCCCTGGGCGGAGCCGGGGTCGGCGGAGATCATGCCCTTGCCGAAGAGGATCGAGCACGCGGAACCGGGCGGCGTGAAGTGCACCAACCGGTAGTCGTCACTGAACGTGTTGTCGACGTCCAAGCGGAATCCCGCCGCCTCGTAGAAGTTCTTCGCCCGATCGACGTCGGAGACGGGCAGCACGATGGCTTCGAGCTTCAGATCCATCTCTTTTCACCTTCATGGAATCGAATTCCGAGAGAACGCGATATCGGTGGAGCAGGTGGAGACCTGGGACTCGATGCGTCACCTGTGAAGTCGATGGCGTCGACGTCTCCGTCAACTGCCGCAGCCGAAAAGCTGCAGGACGCCCGGAATCGGGCATGGGCACTGGGAGCTCAGGGAGGCGGCCGATAGGCGCCCTGCCAGTCTGCCCCGAGCGCGACTGGTGCGCATGCGGAAGGAACGGTCGGTCCCATCCTTCCGTGCTCGGCACCGCGTCGCTCGGGCTGTTGCGCCGAGGCGCGTACGTCCAGTGGCGGCCTCGCTCATCCCTCACCCCTCGGCGTACGGGGTTGGGGACCCGACCTGCGAGGCTGGGGCCTCCCCCGCCACGGAGAGCGCCGTGACCAATTCCTCCAGGTCAGCTCCGAGTGGGGTGTCGCAGTCCCAGACGGCCTCGTAGGCGATCTCGACGGGTTTCCCCGCTTGGAGGAGGGGGCGACAGCTCGTGTGTTCGTGTGTGATCTTGGACCGGGGCAGGAGTGCCGCACCCAGGCCTATCGCCGCCCACTCGTCCACCGCCCGGAAACTGGCGGCTTCGCCGGGGTACGTACGCAGCGCCAGGTCGTCGCTTTGGAAGAGTTCGGTGGTGAAGGTGGTCAGTCCGCAGGTACTGGGCCCGAGGATGTAGGCGGCGTCGGCCACGGCCTTGAGCTCGACCGGGCTGTCGTCCCCGGAGGCGGCCGGGTCGATCACGACCACCGGTTCGCGGGCGATGACGCGGTGCCGGAACGTGGGCATCCCCGCCACAGCCGGAACGAGGACGATGTCCAGGCGGCCTGCCTGGAGGTCGCTGGTCAGAGGCTCGAGGTCTGCCTCCCGCAGGACCAGGTCGCGTGGACGCGTCAGGCCACGGGCGGCCTGGAACGTCCGGGCGACCAGGTCGGCCCCGATCAGGGGTGACACGCCCATGCGGATCGCTTCGGTGACCGGACGGGCCAGCCGCTGGGTCTCGGCGAGAAGGGTGTCGAGGTCGTCGAGGACGTCATCGATCAGCGGCAGGATCCGTGCGCCGTGTGCGGTGGGCTTGACTCCGCGCGGTGAGCGATCGAAGAGCTTGACGCCGAGCTCCTCCTCCAGCCGTGCCACGCCATTCGACAGGGCCGGCTGCGTCACCCCGTAAGCCCGCGCGGCGGCGCTGAAGGACTTCGTGCGGGAGACGGCCTGGGCGTAGCGCAACGCTTCGATGTTCACGATGACGATTCTCACCTCTGCCGTATAGCGACCCGTTATACCCGCATTCGCCCCGATCCTCTACCGGAGCCGCATGGAGCGCCCTACAGTCTGAGACGTTCCCGGACATTCGGGGACCAGTTAATACCGAAGGCCCGGGCCGTCACCCGAGCCAAACCTTCTTCAATTCGTCCGACACTCATCCGGCGACCCGATGTCCGGAATGCAGAGCTTCACGCCCTTCATAGGTGACTCAGCCACCTTCGACATGCCGCTTGCGCATCACAAGCACAAAGCGAATCTCCGGCGCTCAGGATGAGCACTCGCCCACCACCTCTGGGCGTACGTCATTTCCACATCCCCCTTTTATCTGCTTATCCAGAAACAACTCAAGCGCGGGCCCGTACGGCTCGCTGCGACCCGCGCAGAACACGCACCGAGGAGTACACGCATGTCCAGCAACACTCTCGACTTCACCGGGCAGAAGGTCATCGTCATCGGCGGTACCAGCGGTATGGGGCTGGCTTCCGCCCGCCGTGTCCTTCA
>NZ_JBSFJX010000041.1:0-62981 GCF_053598275.1 Streptomyces sp. NPDC001156
ACGCGGGAGACCAGTGCATCCACCACCGTTCGGGATGCGCCAGTTGACCAGGACTGGGTACAAGACTCACTCCTGCTCACTGACTAGGAACGGTGTCGTACCGTGCAGGCCGTACGTTGCCCCGCCGAGCAGCCCGAACGCCGTGGTTGCGATGAGGACGGTGACGGGGGCGTCGCGACGGGACGCAGTGATGGTAGCCACGGCACTATACACGCGACGTATACGCGTGGTTTATAGCAGCCGGAGACCTGGACTTCGGGTGGGAGCCGATGACGTGCCTCACCTTGACCCTCACACCGTGGAGCGAGCGTGGCGCACGGCGTCCCGGTGGAGCGCGCCAATGTCCGGAATGATCAACCTCGCCCGCCCCCACACCGGACAGCCGGGCTCCCTCTCCAGGATCTTCCTCGGCCTCTAGGCTGCTTGGCCCAGGTGCTTGGCGAAGAAGTCGGCGAGCACGTCCACAGCGGGGTCCACGTACTCCCCCTTGTCGTAGAGGTCGACATGGCTGGCGCCGTCGATCCAGTGGATCTCCTTGGGACCTATGGCTCGCTGGAACGCTTCGACACTCATCCAAGAGGTGACGGCGCGGGTGCCGACGATCATGAGCAGCGGCCGTTGCCCGATCAGCGGGACCGAAGCGAACGCATCGAATGTCGCCATCTTGTCGATGCTGCTCCAGGTGAAGAAGCTCGCCGAGCGGGGGTGCTGGGCACGCGGAGAGCGGTAGTACTCGAAGCCCTCAGCGCCGTGCTCTCCGCCCAGCACGCGGGCCTGTTCGGCGGTGTCGGGGAAGACAGTGAGGGTCGGCGGCCTCTGGCCCCGGGCCTCGGTGGTGCGGGCCTGGGCCGCAGCATCCAGCATGCCCTGGAAGACGGCAGGGTCCTGTGTCCCGTCGGCACCCAGACGGAACTGGCGGGCGACATCGACCGCACTGACTGTGCCGACGGCCTTGATGCGGTGATCGCTGGCTGTGGCGGGGAGTACATAGCCGCCGGAGGCGCAGATGCCCAGCGCGCCGATGCGTTCCGTATCAACTTCACTGCGGGTGGTGAGGAAGGAGACGGCGGCCTTGAGGTCCTCCACGCGGTGAGCGGGATCCTCCAGACCACGAGGCTCGCCGCCGCTCTCGCCCTGGTAGGCCGCGTCGAAGGCGAGCGCGACGAAGCCCCTTTCAGCCAGGCGCTGCGCGTACAGACCGGCGGCCTGCTCCTTCACACCGCTGCCGGGGTGGCCGACGACGATCGCCGGTCGTCGGCCCTGTTCGGGGGTGTCGGGGAGGTAGAGGTGACCGGCGAGCTGGATGCCGGCGCTGTCGAAGGTGAGATTGGTCTTCGCCACGGGGTTCTCCGTCTGTGTTGTCCCGGCAGGACCACACCACAGCGGTGGGCTCTCCGGGCCCGGCCCTGTGCCGGGTACATCTCCACGGTCGGCGCACTCCCATACGCGCAAAAGCGGCGAGTTCCTGCCTGGGAAAAAACCTGCCCCCCTCACCCCTGTGCTGCGCGAGTGACAATGAGGAGCATGAATTCGGCACCCGACCCCCGCGAACTCGGAGCCTTCCTGAAGGCTCGCCGAGCGCAACTGGCGCCAGACGAGTTCGGGCTGCCCGCAACGGACTCTCCCCGCAAGGTCACGGGACTGCGCCGCGAGGAGGTCGCCCAGCTCGCAGCGATCAGCGTCGACTACTACACGCGGTTGGAGCAGGGCCGTGTCCGAGCGTCCGCATCGGTGCTCGCCACCCTTGCCCGTGCACTGCGTCTGGATGACGACCAACAGAAGTACCTGTACGAACTCGCCGGCAAAACCGACGCTCGGCCGCGTCGGCGGCGGACCGCGCAGCGCGTGCGGCCCGCCATGCGACGCCTGCTCGACCAGCTCACGGCAACCCCCGCCATCGTTCTGGGCAAACGAATGGACATCCTGGCCTGGAACTTTGCCGCCACGGCTCTGTACACCGACTTCTCGCGCATTCCGGCCCAGCGACGCAACTATGTGAGCCTGCTGTTCACGGACCCGGTCATACGAAGTATGCATCGGCAGTGGGAACATGACGCCCGCGATGCCGTCGCCGCTCTGCGCATGGAGGCAGCCGCAGACCCCGACGACCCCGAGCTTGTCCGCCTTGTCGCCGAACTGTCCGTCTACGACGCCGACTTCCGCACGTGGTGGGCCGAGCATCGCGTCAACACCGCCAGCTATGGCACCAAGCACTACCAGCATCGGCTGGTCGGTGATCTCACGCTTGACTGTGACACATGGAGCAGCCCGGACGGCTCGGGGCAACGGCTCATGGTCCTCACCGCCGAGCCTGGCAGCCCGTCGCACGATGCTCTGCGCATCCTGACCTCCTGGACGGCCGAGCAGCCGAACGGGGGCCTGGTGGAAGGCCGGAACCAGTGACCACCTGGACGCCTGAGGAGCTGTCAGTGCTCTCCACTTCAGGCTCTCTCATCCTCAGCGCCGCAGACGGCGGCCACCTCGCAGTGGAGGTCGGCATGGTCGTGGTAGGAGGCGGGCTCTACGTCCGTGCCTACCGAGGAGCCCAGTCGGGCTGGTACCAAGCATCACGAGAACACGGTCGTGGGCGGATCAGACTGGGTGATGTCGCTCGCGACGTCCTCCTGCAGGCACTCGACGAGAACGGGCCGCACGACGCGATCGACTCCGCCTACCAAGCCAAGTACCCGAGCATCGGCGGTCTCGTCACAAGCTCAGTGACACGTTGCGCGACCATACCCATCATTCCAGCGCAGCCATCTCGTCGTCATTAATGTCCCGCATCCGCACACGTCCAGCCACGTGAGCATTGCCCTCGTCCGGCCGAGGCCGGACGGTGAACTGTCGAGCCCGGCTCCTACGATGCCGGTCATGGCACGCTTTGAGGATCTTCAGCCCTCCTTCTGGGACACCAGCAGCGACTGCGGAGTGCAGCCGCCTCTGACCGACCAGGCGGTCCGGGAGGCCGAACGGCTGTTGAACGTCACGCTTCCCGACTCACTGTTGGACCTGCTCCGCAAACAGAACGGTGGCCAGGTCAGCGACAGCCGGAATGCCTTCCCCGCAAGCCGACCGACCTCATGGAGTGCCGACCACGTCCCGTTCGACAGCGTGATGGGCATCGGTCACCGCGAGGGAACGGTGTCCATGCTCGACAGCCCGTACCTGGTCGAAGAATGGGGCCTGCCCACGGCCGTGGTGCTGGTCTCGGGTGACGGGCACTACTGGATCGGGCTCGACTACCGGACCTGCGGCCGACACGGAGAACCGTCCGTTGCCTGGTTCGATGCGGACGACAACTCGGAACTGGCCCTCGCGCCGGACTTCCGCTCCTTTATCAACGGACTTACCTCGGCCCGGTAGTTCGAGAGCGAGCGGAGTGAGGGCTCACCCGAGTGACCTCACCCATGAAGCGGAGATCAGCGGGGGTCAACTCCCTGCCACGCGCCCCATCACCGGGGCGAACCATGCCTGATGCGGCACTAAGTTGGCTCACATGAGGGCACGGGGGCGGCGTTACCGATACGTGGGACCGAGCGACCTGACAATTGCGCTCCGGCCTGGCGGTGGTGGCTCCCCGATCGGATCGGCGGCTGACTTCGACAGCTGGGTCGCGGAGCGATCAGCGGCGGAGTTGGCCGAGCCGTTCACCTTCGTGGTCGACACGGTCGGCGTGCTTCGGTTGGCACCGCGGCGAAGCGAGCACGTGGCCTGCGCCGACGGAGAGTCAGTTCTGAGCGCCGGCGAGATCGGCTTCGTCCGTGGGGCAGGCCGGTGGGTGGTGGGCGACGTCAGCAACCACTCGACCGGGTACTGTCCGGACGTCAGCTCCTGGTCGGCGGTGGCCCAGGCTCTGGATGGCGTAGGGCTCCGGCGTCCGTCCCGCTTCACCCACGAGGTGGTGTTCCGGAGCTGTCCTGACTGCCAGGAGCGCAACATCGTGCGTGAGGACTACTTCGTGTGCGTCTTCTGCAGCAGTGATCTGCCTCTGGTGTGGAACGTGGACTCAGCTGAATGAGGCAGTGGGCCACAGGCACTTGCTGATGGTCACGACCTGGACGGCTGCTTCGTTCGCGGTGGACATGCTCCGCCGCGATGTCCGCGAACGGGAGAACCCCGGCGTAGCGAACGTCCATGGATTCTTGACGAGGACGGCCTCCGCTGGGGCTGCCCGGGCGGTCCAGGTCACGGCCTGACCGCCGGACGCTGCCGAATCCCGGTCGTGGCGCTACCGGGCGGCGAGGTCCGCTTCGACGTTGCCCGCCATGACCGACAGGATCCGTACGGTTTCGGCGTACTGCTCGGGGGTCAGGCCCTTCAGCACCGCTGCGCGAGTTGTCTCAACACGTGCTGCGAAGTCCGCGTGAGCGGCGCGACCCTCGTCGGTGAGGGCGAGGTGGGTCGCCTCGACCGGCAGACCGGAACGGGTCCAGCCGCGCGCTGTGACGTCCTCCAGGATCTTGTCGAGGTCGGGCTCGTCCTGTGTCCAGAATGGCGCCAGGGCCTCCATGAGCTCGTCGCGCGTGGCGTGCCCGCGAGCGAGGGTGTTGAGGATCTGCCAGTGCCGGCGTCCGAGACCGACGTCGGCGAGGGTCGCGTCGAACTGCTTCTCCAGCAGGGTGTGCAGATGCTTGAGCCAATAGCCGATGGGCTTGGGCGCTTCCACGACTCCTCCAAGGCGCATGTATAATTACATGTACTTGTCTCCAACTATGCATGGAGGGATTGTCGTGGGCAAGCCGAATACGGACGTGGCACACATTGAGACGGCCGTCGTCGCCTTGCGCCGCAGCCGGCAACGCCGTGCACTGGCGCGGCTGGCGGGGCGTCGCGGCGAGCACGTCGGCCCTCACGCCGGGCTGCCCGACGCGGTCTTCGAGTTGCTCGACGCGATCGAAGCGGGCGAGGGGCAAGGTTTGGCGCTGACCGTTACCGAGGCGGCGGCCCTGCTTGGCGTCGATCAGCCCAGGTCGAGCCGACTCGCCTCACAAGCACTCGAGGCCGGGCTGCTGCGACGTGAGGCCGACCAGCACGACGGCCGCAGGTCGTTGCTGGCCCTCACTTCCGAAGGACGGGACGCGCTCGCAGGGATGCGGAGATTTCGCCGCGGCATCATCGCCGAAGCCACGGCTGGTTGGACCGCCGAGGACCGAGCCGCCCTGGCCCGCCTCTTGACCCGCTTCGTACAAGACTTCTCGGCGATCACGCCACACTGACCCCGGCTGCCTACACCAACCCAACGCCTTCCACGCCACCTGAAGGTGCGGGAACACCAGCCATGATCAAGATCGGTCTTTGAAGGCGGACCCCGGTGCCGTGGTCGGAAACGGGAACACAAGCCGAGCAGACAGGCGCCGTCTGGGCCCGACGTTGAGCGCGTCTGCCGCTACGCCTGAATCGACCCCCGGCGCACAGACCTGGTGGTGCGCGCGATCCCTCATTGGACGAGCGGACCCGTGCGCCCACCGTCTGAATCCGGCTTGAGAGGCCTCAGCACGCCCATCACGTCGCCTCGCAAGACGGAGCTCACCAGCGAGGCGAGCCTTCGGAAAGTTGGAGTTCGCCCCTGCCGAAGGAAAAGTTCTCGTTCGGGACGGGAATCAGCGCGATGAAGATGTCGTCGGGCGAGACACCGAGCGCCTCGACCACCAACCTGTTGATGGCCGCAGCCACTGCCCGTTTGTCCTCCAGAGGACGGTGCGCCCCGAGAAGTACCGTAATGATCATGGCATCGCTGCTGCGCTGCATGCCCATGAAAGTCGGGTCCAGGGACAGTTCGCTGTCACCGTGTTCGCTGATCATGATGAAGCGGTCACCCTCGGGGATACCGAGTCCCTGTACCAGGGACTGGTTGAGCGCATCAGCAAGGGCGCGCTTCTGCTCCGGCGAGTAGCGGTTGGCGGGGATGTGAGCGTTGAAAACGGGCATGGGGTCCTCCTCCGAGGAGTGCGATGTCTGGTTTGAAATGCTGGTGATTACAAGGGCGTTGTGCCGCCGATCGGGCGCGCCTGTCGAGGTGTGGCTCGTGCGATCGCCGGCAGGTGGCCGCGCGCGGAGGCGTTGTGGCCTCGTTATGCCTTGGTGGATCCGGACGGGGACCAGTCGGCGCCGTCCACCGCCGACCATCCGTCTGGGTGTTCGTCGATGCGGTGCATTCGCCTGCCCGCTCGTGCGCGGAGTACGTCCTCGGTGAGGGGGGTGATGAATGCATTGTCGGCCAGGGTGTACTCAGCGGCGAGCCGTCCGACCGTCGGGATGGCACCGGTGTCGATCCGGCCGTTTTCGGTGTATAGGTCGTCTCTGATATGGAACCGCACGACCTTGCCCCAGACCACGTGATCCTTTACATCGCCGACCGGAATGATGCGGTCGAGCGTGCACTCGAAAGCAATCGGTGCTTCCTTCACCCGCGGCACTTGTACGACTTCGCAGGTCTCTTTGACCAGGCCGACCTCGTCGAACTCGTCGCAGCTGCTGTCGAACTCAGCGGCGCTGCGGTGCATATGGTGAGCTTGGGGAAGTGTGACCAGGTTGGTGACGAACTCCCCCGTGTCCCGAATGTTGACGAGGGTGTCCTTGAGGGTCTCCCCGTCCGACCGCGGCTGAATGGTCAGTGACACCATCGGAGGCTTTCGGCTCACTACGGTGAAGAACGAGATCGGCGCCAGGTTGGCGATACCGGACGACGACAGAGTGCTCACCCAGCCGATCGCGCGCGGCGTGACCGACCCGATGAGGAGCTTGTACGCGGACCGCGTATCCAGCTCGTCGGAGTTGATGATCACGTGGATGGCCTTTCGGACGTGCGTGGCGGTGTTCCGCCGACGACGATGTGGCGTTGGACTTGTGCCGGGGCGCAGGAGTCGTACCCGGTCTGCCCCAGTGCGCGGCTTGGCCGTCTGCCCCACTTGGAGGCGATGCGGCTCATCAACTGCTCGGTTTCACGGCCGGTCTGAGGATGTGTTCCGCGATCAGTGCGACGGTGCGGGCAGGGGTTTCCATGGGGGGCAGGTGCGCCGCGCCGTCGAGGACGAGACTGCGCACGTCGGTGTACTGGGGAACGATCTGCTCTTCCGCCACGGCGGCTGTCAGAACGGAGTCGTGCTGCCCGGTGAGTACGAGCACGGGTCGCTCGTACCCCTTGACCTGCTCGGATACGTCATCCTGTGTCCAGGTCCGGAGGTAGGCGCGCATGGCCGCAGGATCGGCGGTCTTACGGGACAATTCGTTCACGTGGCGCACGAAGCCTGTCCCCAGACGCCCAGCGGTCACTGCGGAGATGACCGTGGCCCGTGCGTCGAGGTCGTCGATGGCCGCCTCGAAGAACCGCGAGCCGTCTGCATCGAGAGCGAAGGCGCGGCTGGGAACCGCGCACAGCAACACCAGACTGCTCAGGCGATCCCGGACTTCCGGCTGTCCGGACACCCATTGCGCGGCCTGGCCGCCCATGGAGTGCCCGACGAGATGGAACTCGTCCCATCCCAGGGTGTCGGTGAGATCGATGAGATCTCTCCCCATCTCGGAGACGGAGAAGTCACCGGCCAACTCCTTCGACCTTCCGTACCCGCGGAAGTCCGGGAAGACCCATGTGAACTGCTCGGTGTCGAGGAAGGGAATCATGCAGCCATAGCCTTCGTGGCCGGCCAGCCATGAATGCGCCCAGATGACCTTGGTCGCTCCGCTGCCCACTGTGCTGTATCCCAGAGTCATTCGCATGTCTTTTCGTTGGTCGAGAGCGAGTACTCGACGAATCCGACTGGCGGAGCCGGAAAACAATTCCCGCCATGGTCGGCGCAGAGCACCACGTTCACTGTTCGTTCCGATTCAGTACTCAGGAAGCGGCCGAGGGGAAAACCTCGAGGCCCTCGATCACGTCGCGCCCCTTGGCGGTGTCCGCGTAGAGCCGCGCCTCCGTGATCAGCCCGTCGGAGACGGTGAACAGCAGGCAGTGTTCGTTCTCCATGGTGCGGCCGTTCTTCGCCTTCGCCCTGGCGGTGACGGGGACGACCACGTGCGTCCCGGCGTCGAGCACCGCGTGCGCGTCGTAGTTGAAATACTCGTAGTAGTGATCGAAAAGGTCCTGGTAGAAGGCGACAAAACCTTCGCGGCCGCGGAATGTGCCGCCGTACGGCAGAGATGTGGGGAAGTGGAAGACCACGTCGGGTGACATCAGGGTCACCAGATCGGATGAATCGTTCTTGTCGAATCCGGAATAGGCTCGTCGGCAGGCATCCACGATCGCCTGGTTGTGCGACATGCTTCCTCCATATGTGGGGCTGAAGCGGTGGTGGACATGAAAGTGTTCCGGCCGGCACCGGATCTCAGCCGGTGGCGCACGGCACGGTGGAGAGGCGTAGCGACGGATCGACCGGCTCGTAAGGGGTGGACAGCCGATCCACCGAGTCGAACAAGCCGCTGACGACACAGACGGAACCCTTGAGTCCGGCTCGATACGCTAAGTCTTAATCCGGAACCTAGGTGGCGTCAAGGCTGAGTTCCAGATGGCAACCCTGGAGTATGCTGGCGTCATGGAGTGGCAAGAACTTGATCTGGGCAACTGCAGCGTCGCGGCAACCCTGGCCCTGGTCGGCGAGCGATGGACTCTGCTCATCCTGCGCGAGGTCTTTGCCGGGCTCCACCGCTTCGACGAGATCGCCGACCACCTCGGGGTCTCCCGGCGTGTCCTGACCGAACGCCTTCGACAGCTGGTCGACGCCGGCCTCCTTGAACGCCAGAGTTATCAGGAGGAGGGGCAACGCGCCCGCCAGGAGTACCACCTGACGACTCAGGCACATGACCTGCAGTGGGTGTTGGCCGCCCTCCTCCAGTACGGCGACACCCATCTCGGCGAAGATGCGGGCGCGCCCGTAGTGCTGCAGCACTCCGGCTGCGGCGGCCCCGTTCATGTCGAGCTGCGCTGCTCCTGCGGGCATGAGGTCGCCGGCTCCGAAGTGGAGCCGATCCTGGGCCCGGGCGCCGTCAGGGTGTCTTCCTGATGCAACCGTCCCGAGACTGGGCTTGATCCGCTTTCACGGACACCCGCCTGAACGTCCACAGTCCACAGTGCTCGGTCCAGGCTCGGATTTCGCGCCGGTAGAAGTGCGTTCGTCGCGCGTCTCCAATGTGCAGAACGACGCGCCGCGGTCCGCGGTCACCGCCAGTCCCCGCCTGCAGGCGTCGCGACGGCTCCTTGCTTTCACCTGAGGTCACGTGAGTGGTGGCTGTTCGCCAGCCGCCACACCGACTCCGCAACCACGCAAACAGCGCGTCAACTCGACGACCGGCAGCCCCTTGGTCCGTACGGCATGTGGCGCCCGAACTACCGCCCGGCAGTGGCCATTTGACTACACAGGCCTGCGACCCGCATGGTCCCTGGTCTGCCCACTGGCGTCGCGCCCCATCGGCAGGCAGCGGTCTCGAAGGGGCGCCTGCAGAACGCCATGGCCTCGCGGCCAGGCCACAGGTTGTCGGCTGGCAACCGCGGGCTGCGACCGCCAGGTCACCCGGCTACGTACCGTCGGACCGCCCCGTACCCCTCGCGGCATCCATTTGATGCAGCCTCTCCCAGGGAGTAAATGTGGTCTTTGTGAATCACTTGATTCCGTACGGGCCAGGCACGTATGCCGACGTCCCCTCTGCCCGCGCGTAGCGGTCCTACGGGCAGTTACACCACCAGGAAGTGGTCATGCCCGGAGCATCCCTGAGCTGGAGTGTCCACGTAGCCCCATCGATCCCCACCGAGATCTCGGACCTGCCGCCCGACCTCCCCAAACGTATGTGGTCGCCGATCACGGCTACGCTCATCACAGGCGAGCGCGACGCGGTGCTGGTCGACGCGCTGATGACCACCGAACAGGCCAGTGGGCTCGCTGACTGGGTCGCCGCGAGCGGCAAGACCCTCACGACAGTCTTCGTGACCCACGGGCACGGTGACCACTGGTTCGGGCTGGGCACTCTTCTCGATCGTTTCCCGCATGCCCAGGCGTTTGCCACGCCAGCGGCGGTGGACCAGATGCAAAAGCAGATGGCACCGGAGTTCGTTGCGTCGTACTGGAACACGCGCTTCCCGGGCCAGATCCCCGACAGGTTGGTCGCGGCCGAGCCGCTGGGCGGCGATCGGCTGGAGTTGGAGGGCAACGACCTCGTCGTGGTGGAGCTTGGGCACACCGATACCGACGACACCACCTGCCTGCACGTGCCGTCGATCGGGCTGGTTGTGGCCGGTGACGCCGTCTACAACGATGTCCACCTCTACCTCGCCGAATCGCCCGCCGAGGGCCGTCGAGCCTGGCTCGACGCACTGGACACCATCGACGCGCTGAACCCGCAGACGGTTGTCGCAGGACACAAGCGCCCCGATCGCCCCGACGCCCCGCAGACCATCGCCGAGACCGGGCAGTACATCCGCGACTTCGAGACGGTCGCGGAGCGCACCACGACCACCCTCGACCTCTACCGCGGCATGCTCGAACTGCACCCGTCCCGGGTCAACCAGGGCGCGCTCTGGGGATCGGCCAGGTCTGCCAAAGGTTGACCAGCAACCGGCTTCGTGGCGGGCCCACGACGCCAGGCACTGCGGATGTGTTTATCACACGAGGGCAGTAATCGAATGGTCGCACTGCGATATCCATCGGTTCGGACCGCCGGCAGAGTAATGCCGTGCGGAATTCATGAAATTCTCCGGAGCATCCCTATCGCACCGGAAAACGGTCGCGACCGATGCAATTGCGGTGACTGCCTGCACGCCCCGCATGCGCCTCACAGCCACGAGAGTTATCGTCACTAGATGGGGACGTTTGCCGATGAATATTCGCCCCGGGCAAGGCGCCGCGAGTGTAGTTCCTGGCCACTCCGCAGCGCCCGAACGCCGAAGGTGAACAAGATCGGCGGCAAGGCATCACCTATACATGTGATGATCAATTCGTCACCTATATAGGTGACGACGCATGCAGGAGCCCGAGAATGAAAGCGATCCGATTCGCCCAGCACGGAGAGCCGACCGAGGTCCTTTCCGTCGAAGATGTGCCTGTTCCTGTGCCCGGAGAGGGACAGGTGAGGGTCCGCATCCTGGAGACACCGGTAAATCCGTCTGATCTTCTGTATGTGCGGGGATACTACGCGGGCGTCTTGGCACATTTCCCGGCGCCGACCGGGTTCGAGGGTGTCGGCATAGTGGAAACCGTGGGGCAAGGCGTCAAAGACGTAGCCGAAGGGCAGCGCGTATCGGTCGTCAATGGACCGGGAGGCAACTGGGCCGAATACGCAGTCGTCCCGGCCAGCGAGTTGTTCCTTGTACCCGATGACATACCCGATGACCAGGTGGCATCCTTCGTCATCAACCCGGCCTCCGCCATCCTTATGGTCCGTCATGTACTGGCGGTCCCCGAAGGGGAATGGCTGCTCCAGTCAGCGGCCGGGTCCGAATTGGGACGCATGATCATCAGACTGGCCAAGCGTGATGGCATCCGTACCGTGAACATCGTCCGCAGACGCGAGTCAGCAGCAGAACTGAAACGCCTCGGCGCGGATGCCGTCATAGTGTCCACCGAAGGGCCGATCGACGAACAAGTACGCAGAATGATCGACCCCGAAGGCGTCAAGTACGCCATCGATCCTGTAGTAGGAGAAACCGGCACCCAGATCTTCAAATCACTCAGTGAGGATGGGCGCATGCTGGTGTACGGCTCCCTCACACGCGAGCCGATCCGCATCGGCGATGACCCGCGCTACATCCTGGCGGGTCGACGAACCCTGGAAGTCTACTGGTTGGGATATTGGCTTCCGAGGCTCACAGATGCGCAAAGAGAGCAGTTGAGTCGGGACATCGCGGACCTTATGCGCGGGGGGGTTGTGGAAACTTCTCCCGGGCGAAAGTACTCCCTCGACCAGATCCATGAAGCCGTCACCCAGGCCGAGGAGAAGGGAAGACAAGGAAAGGTATTCCTTGTCCCTGGAAATATGTAGCGCGGTCAGGCGCGGCCGTCGTCTGCGCGACGCAAAACCGCGCACCAGAAGAAGGTCTGGCGTGCGGGCTGCCGCTGGCGCCGGGAGAGGGATTTTCCGCAGGGCTGCCGGTGTCAGCGCTTCATGTCCAGAAACCGACGGGCAAGTTGTCGGACACAGCATGGGAACCCAGATCGCCGAGCTCCTCGCCGTGGCACACCCGCGGTGCACGGTCGGGCTCGTGCTGATCAGCCCCATACCACTGCGAGGGTACGAGTTGTCGCCTGCGGAGTTCTCCGCCTTCGAAGGCGCGTCCCGCAACCGCGACCCCGAGGTGGCTGCCGAGTCCCGCAAGAAGTTTGTTGGTCTCCAGGACAGCGGACGTTGTCAACACTCTGGTGGCGGCATCGCTCGCCACCCCGAGCGACACGGCGATCGAGGCTCTGCACGTCTGGACCGACGGCCATCCGCTGGGTGACGCGCCTTCACAGGTCACCGCGCCGACGCTGATGATCACCACCGATGACACGTTCGCTTCCCGTCGACTAGTCAGCGAACAGGTGGCGCCCCGGTTCGAGCACTGCGACATCGCACACGTCCCTGGTGCCGGGCACTGGTCTCACGTCGAGCAACCCGCCACCGTAGCACGCATGCTCACCGACTTCGTGAACAAATCGGTGACTACATAGAGGGGTGAACGGTTTATGAGTCACCAGGACGTGTTTGTTCCTGTTGAGGGCGACATACAGTTGCACGCCTGGGTGTTCCGCCCACCGACAGGCAGCGGCCCCTTTCCGGGGATCACCATGGCGCACGGCTTCGGCGGAGTGAAGTACCGCGGCTTGGAAGGATATGCGGAACGCTTCAGCCGGGCCGGTTTCGTCGTTCTCGTCCACGATCACCGTGGGTTCGGTCTCAGCGGTGGCGTGCCACGTGGTGACATCGACCCTTGGCAGCAGATCGCGGACTGGCGGCGGGCGATCTCCTTCTTGGAGGCCCTCGACGACGTCGACGCCCGCCGGATCGGTGTTTGGGGTTCAAGTTACGCCGGCGGTCACTCGATCGTTTTGGCGGCCACCGATCGTCGGATCAAGGCCGCGGTGGCGCAGGTTCCGACCATCAGCGGCTATGAGCAGGGCTTGCGTCGCGTACCCGCCGACCGCAAGCGCGCGCAGGAGGAGCTGTTCGACGACGACGAACGTGCGCAACTGGCGGGCAAGCAGCCCGCGTATCAGCTCCTCAACAGCCTCGATCCGGAGGTGCAGGCCGCCTACCATTCCCGGGGCATGGCGGAGTCCGACGCCCATTTCTCGCTGCCGCCCTCTGTCGAAGAACCCAAGCACATCACGTTGCGGTCCACACGCAAAGCGCAGATGTACGAACCGGGCGCGTGGGTCACCCGCGTTTCACCGACGCCGTTGCTGATGGTCGTGGGGCGGACCGACACCGTCACCCCCACCGATCTCGCGCTCGCAGCATACGAGCGTGCTCTGGAGCCCAAGCGGTTGAGGATGTTCCACGGTGACCACTTCGACTCCTACGTCGCGGCCTTCAAGCCGACGAGTGAAGCCGCCGCCGAGTGGTTCTGTGAGCACCTCGCCGAACCGGGGTGAGGTCGGAGGGAGCCGTCAGCGACACCTGCCTGTCGGCGTCACGCTCGCCTCCGTGCCCAGCGAGTCCCGCCCGGCTGATCGGCATGTCATGTCCGAATACGCGGTCGCGTCGAAGGGCTGGAAATCCGTCACCACGCATTCGGACGCCGCCTGGCACGGGAGGCCCGCGCGGCCGAGGCTGCACGCAGGCGCATCGAAATACGCTACGTCGCGTTCTTTATGTCACTAAGTGTAAATGTCGATCTGCGATACCCGGTTGCCTTGATCGTGCCGCACACAAGCCGCCGCCTGTCTTGACCTCACTCCCACACCCTTCCTCAAAAATAGATAAAAGTTGTATGCTTATGTCGCTCACATACGCATCGACTGCGAGGAGTGATCCGAATGGGCTGGCCAGCTACGGTTCGCTACGGCACTGAGTCGGCACCGGGCGGGCTCGGCTTCGTCCAGGACCTCATGAACACCATCTCCGCCGGCAAGCCCCGCGCCGCGGACCTGCTGGCGGATCCCGGCGAGGCCCAGGCTTGGCTTGATCGGGCGCTGGTGCAGTGGGGCGAGGCCACCGGCGCGGCCGTGGCCGGGATCGAACTCGAGCCGCACGACCAGGAGGAGCTTCGTGCCTTCCGGGACGATCTGCGCCGGGCTGCGGGGCAGGGCCGCGACGACGCGCTCCCGCCGCTGCACACCGCGGCCATCGCGATGCAGCTCGGCGGGAACGGGGAGGTGCGACCGGAGCCGCGCGGTACCGGTTGGCGGCGGGTCGCGGCACTGGCTCTGATCGAGATCTTCCAGGCCCAGCAGGCCGGCAACTGGCAGCGACTGAAGCTGTGCCGCAACGAGCGGTGCGGCACAGTGTTCTTCGACCGGTCGCGCAACAACAGCGGAGTCTGGCACGACGTCAAGGTCTGCGGGAACGCGGCGAATCTGCGAGCCTACCGCGCCAGGCAGCGCACCCGGAGCACTTCGTAGGCGCCCTTTGGCATGTCAACAGCGTGGGGGCTGCCCACCGAAGAGATTCGGTGGGCAGCCCCCACGCGTATGGAGCGTTCAGGCGGAGCCGGCGCTCTCGATCCGGTGCTGGTGCACGCGGAGGTGCATCGTGGTCAGATCCAGCAGCGGAACGTCCAGCCCGAGCCGCTCAGCACGGGAGACCAGGTCCCCGAAGATGTGCTCGACCTCGGCACTGCGGCCGCCTGTCACATCGCGGTAGAGGGACGAGGTGAGCGAAGAGCCGGCCGCCGTGACGGTCGCCAGCGTCTGCTGAAGGTCCGCATCGGGCACAGGGTGGCCGGCGGCAGCGGCGATGGACGCGCTCTCCTGGACCACGCCTTCGGCGAAGGCAGTCCCGCCGGGGACGGCCACGATCTCGCCCACCGATCCCCGCATCAGGCAGGTCACCGCGCTCACCGCCGCGATGAAGACCCACTTGGCCCACATCTCTCCATCGATGTCATCGGAGAGCCCGGTCGGGAACCCGGCGTCGCTGAGGGATCGGTGCAGGTCCTCCAGTCGCGCCGGGGCGGTCTCGTCCCGGGTGCCGTAGCGCAGGCTCTGGAGATCGGCCAGCCGGACGATGTCGCCGTTGTCATCGACTGTGGTGACCACCTTCGCCACACCGCCGAGCACTGTCTCGCCACCGAACCGTGCGGCCAGGGCGTCGATGTGACGCATCCCGTTGAGGAACGGGACGATCAGCGTGTTCGGACCGACCGCGGGTGCCATGTCATCGATGGCCGGCTCCAATCCGGTGGCTTTGACGGAGAGCAGGACCACGTCGTAAGGGGCATCGACATCGCCGGCCTGCACCGTGCGGGGAGCGAGGACTGTCTGCTCCCCCAGACCGATGATCCGCAGTCCCCGCCGGGCCAGGCGCTCCGCGCGCTCCGCCCGTACCAAGAAGGTCACGTCCCGGCCCGCCTGGGCGAGCCGGGCTCCGAAGTAACCGCCGGTCGCACCGGCACCCACCACCAGGATCCTCATAAGCCACTGCTCCTCTCACGACCTGGCGACTACACCCCGCCCTCACCCCTTCTGCTAGAGGCAATCTCGGTGCGGTCATTTCCCATTTGTTTCCTTGGTCCCTCTTGAAAACGAAGTCTACTGGATCACTCCTCCTTGCACGACATAAGTAACGCACTTACGCTTATGTCGTAGGAGCTCGACACCGAGCACCGCCCCCGGCCTCCGGCCAGCGCCGCCATGACGAGCCGCTTCACCGGTCATGGCCGTACGGCACAAAGCGCTGTCCATGCGCCGCGCCTCAATCGATGGAGGGCCTCAAATGATCATCGACGCTGCGGAGCTCGACGCCACTCACGCATACAAACTGCTGATCGGAAGCATCATTCCGCGGGCCGTGGCCTGGGTCAGCACGGTGTCCGACGAGGGCGTCGCCAACCTCGCGCCCATCTCGTTCTTCACCGCGGTCGGACGGAAGCCGCCCATGGTGTCGCTCAGCCTGCAGCCCAGGGCGGATGGGCTGACCCTGAAGGACACCTTCGTCAACATCCGTGACACGGGCGAATTCGTCACCAACCTGGCGACGCTGCCGCAGGCGGATGCCCTGCACCATTCGGCGTTCGAGTTCGACCGGGACGTGGATGAGTTCACGGCGCTCGGGCTGGCCAAGGAGCCTTCCGAAGTGGTGCGCCCGCCGCGGGTCAAGGAGGCGCCGATCTCGTTCGAGTGCGTCGTCGACCGCATCATTCCGGTCGGGGACGACGGCGTCGATCACGTGGTGTGGGGCCGGGTGGTGCGCTTCCACGTCAGGGACGACCTCTACCTCGAACGCGGGCGGATCGACACCGCCGCGCTACCGGCCGTGGGCCGCCTCGCCGCCGAGTACACCCTGGTCGACAACGTCTTCACCACGCCCCTGGACCAGGAGTTGCTCGCGGCGCGGCACGGCCGACGGATGGCGCGCCTGGACGCGAAGCCGGCCGACTGGTCCCCGCTCGACACCAAGGAATGGTCCCCCTCCGGCGCGACGACGCCTGCCCCCGGAAAGTGAGCACCGCGATGAGGACTGAACGGATCGGGGCAACCGATGTGCGCTTCCGCCGGCAGGGCGAAGGCGACCTCGCCCTGGTGTTCGTCCACGGCTTCCTGGACGACCAGTACGTCTGGGACCCGCTGACCGCCGAACTCAAGACGACCGGTATCGAGTGCGTCACCCTCGACCTGGCCGGCTGCGGGGATCGCACAGCGGCGAGCGGGCCGTTCGTATACGACCGGTTCGCCGAGGAGGTGGCCTCCGTCGTCGACGCCCTCGGCAAACCTTTCGTCATCGTCGGACAGAGCATGGGAACGGCGATCGCGGAACTGGTCGCGGCTCAGCGGCCCGAACGAGCAGTGGGCCTGGTCCTGCTGACCCCGGTTCCGCTCGGGGGCACACAACTGCCTGACGAGGCGATCGACCCGTTCCGTTCCCTGGGCGGGGACCCCGAGGGACAGCGTGCGGTGAGGGCGCAGTTGTCGGCCGCCATGCCCGAGGGGGAGCTCGACCGCTTGGTGGTCAGCGGATGTCGCGTCCGTCCCGACATCGTCCGTGACTTCGCCGACTGCTGGAACACCGGGCACCCGGCGGGCAGGCAGACAAGTCGCTTCAAGGGCCCGGTGCTCATCGTACGCGGGGACGAAGACGGCTTCGCCACCGAGGAGTTGGTGCGTGGCATCACGCCGCGGTTCGACTCGGCGGAGTCGGTGTCGGTCGGCGGGAGCGGACATTGGGTCCACCTCGAGCAGCCGGCCGAAGTCGCGGGCCTTCTCGACCACTTCCTGGCCGAATCCCTCTCCTCCGGCCCCAATGCTTCCTCGCGAACCGTACGCCCGCAGGGCTGGACCAACGCCTTCGCGGAGAAGTCGGCCACCGCTTTCGGCGACGCGTTCGTTGCGGATGTGGTGCTGGAAGCGAGTGCGCTCACCCGACCGATCACGGGTCGAGACCAGGTCAAGGACGTGATGGCCGCGGCAAGTTCGGTGTACGAGTCGCTCACCTTCACCCGCGAGGCCGTCAACGGGGACCACGCGTATCTGGAATGGCAGGCAACGGCGTTCGAGGGCATGCAGCTCCAGGGCGTGACGATCCTGACGAAGGACGACGGCGGCCGGATCGTCCGGATCGCCATCCATCACCGGCCACTGGGCGCGCTGCACCGGTTCTCCGCGGAGTTGCGGGAACGTCTGCGCGGCGTGGTCGACCCCGAACATTTCCACCAGGGCTGAGTCCCGTTTTCCTCAGGAAGGTTATTCATGGTTGAGCGTCAGACCGTCGAGTTCGAAGCCGACGGCGGAGTCACGTTGCGCGGTTGGCTCTTCCTGCCGGACGGGCCGGGTCCCCATCCGGCGATCACGATGGCCCACGGCTACGCCGGGGTCAAGGAGCACGGCCTTGAGCCCTTCGCGCAGGCCTTCGCCGAGGACGGGTTCGTCGTTCTGCTGCACGACCACCGCACCTTCGGGGCCAGCGACGGACAGCCGCGGCAGGACGTCGACCCCTGGAGGCAGATCGCCGACTGGCGGCGGGCCATCTCCTATCTGGAGAGCCGGCCCGAGGTCGACGCCGGCCGGATCGGCCTGTGGGGTACGAGCTACGCCGGCGGCCACGCGATCGTGCTGGGCGCGACCGACCGCCGGCTGCGTGCTGTGGTCTCCCAGGTGCCGACCATCAGCGGCTACGAGCAGGGGCTGCGCCGCATCGCACCGGACGCCGTCGCGACCCTGGAGGAGGCCTTCTCCGAGGACGAGCGGGCGCAGTTGCGGGGCGAGGCTCCACGTACCCAGGTCATTGTGAGCAGTGACCCTGCCGTACCTGCCTCCTACCGGTCGCAGGAAGCCATCGACTTCTACCTGCAGCCCAAGCCCGACGGCGTATGGGAGAACGAGGTCACGGTCCGCTCCACCCGCGCGGCCCGCATGTACGAGCCCGGGCCCTGGATCACACGGGTCTCCCCCACACCGCTGCTCATGGTGGTCGCCCTGGACGACACCGTGACCGTGACCGACCTTGCGCTCGCCGCCTACGAGCGTGCGCTCGAACCCAAGCGGCTGCAGCTCATCCCGGGCGGTCACTTCGACCCGTACACCATGCAGTTCGACCAGGCGAGCGCCGCCGCCCTCGCCTGGTTCCGCGAGCACCTCGCCTGACGACCGGACAACCCCACGGGCCGCATCGCCGGCACGATCTCAAGGACGAAGCATGCCCCATCTCACCCACTCCATCGACGACGGCCTCGCCACGCTGGTCCTGAACAACCCGCCGCAGAACCGCATCGGTCCGCAGTTGGCCACCGAACTCTCCGAAGCTCTGGAGTCGATCGGCCGCGGCGGTGCCCGAGCGGTCCTGGTGCGCGCCGAAGGCCCGGACTTCAGCTTCGGTGGTGACATCGTCGACTGGCCGGATGCGGACGTACGGGAACTGCGGGCCCTCTTCGAGCGCTACATGCAGGTCTTCAACCAGCTCGAGCGGCTGCCGCTGCCGGTCATCGCCGCCGTACACGGCCTGTGCTTCGGCGGCGGTCTCGAACTCGCGCTCCGCGCCGATGTGGTCTTCGCCGCCGAGACGGCCCGCTTCGGCCACCCCGAGCAGACCCTCGGCATCGTCACCCTGCTCGGCGGGATCTACCGGGTCGCCGAACGAGCGGGCCGGGCGCGCGCCGCGGAGTGGGCGCTCACCTCGGAGCAGGTACCGGCCGCGGTCATGGCCGACGCCGGCGTGATCAACCGGGTCGTTCCCGACGACGCCCTGCTGACCGAGGCGACGGCCTTCGCCCGCAAGGCGGCCAAGGGTCCCACCCGCGCCTACGCCGCGCACAAGGCCTTGCTGCGGGCCTGGGCCGTCGGCGGGATCTCTGCGGCGGACGAGGCCATGTTCGACATCGCCATGCCGCTCTTCGAGACGGAGGACGTCACAGCGGGTCTCGCCTCGGCGGTCACGGCTTTCAAGGCTGGGCTGCCCCGACCCGCCATCGACTTCCAGGGCCGCTGACGGTCCAGGCCCTGCCCGCCGCAGGTGGGCAGGGCTTCCCCGCGCATGTGGGTCGGGGCCCTGCCGAAGGCTGTCCCGACCGCATCAACCCCTCCCCCTTCGACTCGCAGGTGACCCCCGGAGCCGTCGCCACCGCCGCCCGGTTCCAGGGGGTGGCTCGACGCTGAAGCATCCCGCGGAGTCACCACGAACGGCCATGCGGCCGTCGATCCACCCCCTGTCATGGAGAAGTCCGGAGTGCATCCCCAGCTTCAGGCCCCGCCGCATCACAGGCGCCGCAAACCCGTCCGCGCCTGGTTGCAGCCGTTCCTCATAGGCCTGGTCATCGTCTCTGCGTTCGTCAGCTGCTACATCGGTCTCCTGCGAGATCCCCAGCCGCACCGCATACCCGTGGCGGTCACGGGGCCGCTGCTGGCGAACAAGGTCCAGCAGGCCCTGGGCAATTCGATCGACGCCCAGCACGCCGACTCCACTGGTGAGGCACGTGACGCACTCCTGCATCGGGATGTGGTGGCCGTGCTCGGCACGGAACATCACGGCAAGGCTCTCAAGCTCGACGTCGCGAGCGCGAACGGCCTGTCGACGACGACTGCGGTCACCAAGCTCGTCACCGCGTACGCGCACGGCGCAGACCAGCACGTCACCGTCTCCGACGTCGTACCGCTGGACCAGTACGACGCACGCGGCCTGGCGGGGTTCTACGTCGCCTTCGGAGTGACCCTGTCGGGCTTCGTCCTCGCCCAGAACGTCATGGGGTTGAGCAATCTGCTGCATCTGCGGCACCGCTTCACCCTCATCACCGGCTTCTCCGCAGCGTCAGGCCTTGTCGCAGCCACCATCGCCGGCCCCGTCCTCGGCGCCGTCCCCGCGCCGTTCCTTCCTCTCGCATTCGTACTGGCCCTGCTGGCGGCCGCCGCAGCGTTCACCACGAAAACGCTGGCCACATATCTCGGCCCTTTGGGTATCCCCCTCGCCACGTTGCTGCTCCTGACCATCGGAAACTCGACCAGTGGCGCAACGATCGGCACCGACCTGATGCCCAGTGGCGCCCGAGCGGTCTCCGCGCTCCTGCCTCCCGGCGCCGCCGTCCGCGCCGTGGCCGACCTCAGCTACTTCGACGGTTCCCATGTGTTCGCCCCGTTGGCGACGCTCGTTCTATGGGCCGCGGGTGCCGCGTTCCTGCTGGCCAACCGTACTGAGCGGACAGCGCCCAGCCTTCAGGTTGCCTGAGCGATCGACCTTGTCGAGCCTGCGGGCGGGTACGAGTGGCCGACGTGCACATGCGGCTCGCGCCTCCAGTCCGAAGAGCCTGCGCAGCGGCACCTCCTTGGCCCGTGCCGCCTCCAGGAAGGCGAGCACCTTCACGCCCGCGGCGAGCAGGAAGACCACGTGGAGCGGAAACCGTGTGCGACACCGTGCGTTCTGCGGCAGCCGGGGGCGCTCAGGGCTACGGCACCAGAACAGCACAGGCAGCAGATGATCCGGTCCA
The DNA here is from genome assembly GCF_053598275.1 of Streptomyces sp. NPDC001156. Lineage (NCBI taxonomy): Bacteria > Bacillati > Actinomycetota > Actinomycetes > Kitasatosporales > Streptomycetaceae > Streptomyces > Streptomyces sp. NPDC001156. Next base: position 21,032 of record NZ_JBSFJX010000041.1, read on the forward strand.
GCCCGGCGTGACGGCCCGGGACGGCGGCAGCGATCTCGCTCGCCGGGAAGCCCGTGTCGCTCGCCTCGCCGCCGGCGGGCCATGAACGCGGAGATCGCGGCCCACCTCTACCTCAGCGTGCACACCGTGGACAACCACCTGCGGAAGGCGTTCCGGAAACTCGGCGTCCACTCCCAGTGTGAGCTGGCCAAGCAGAAGGTCACCTCAGCTCGCCTTGCAGAGCGTTTTGTCTCTGCGGGAGTATTCGGTTCGAGGTTCAGGCGTCGCGCACGTTCGGACAGGCGACCTCGATGCGGATGCTTCCACCGATCCGCAGTGCTGTAGTGCGGGTTGAATCCATGGTGAAGCCAGCCGCGGCGATCTTCTGCGACAGCGCGTCGCCGACGTTTTCGCGTAGCTGCTCGCGCATCCGGCCGCGCATCCCCACCTTCCCGGTCCCGCGGCCGTGCACATGGCCTTGTCCGTGCTCGTCGAGCACCGCGTCGGCCAGGACCAGCAGCCCGTCGGGCCGCAGCACCCGGCGCACTTCGGCCAGCAGCGCGTCCTTCGAGGTGCTGTCCAGGTGGTGCAGCATCAGACTGGAGAAGACTCGGTCGAACGAGGCGTCGTCATAGGGCAGTTCCTGTGCGAACCCGCGGTCCAAGCGTACGGTGAGGCGGGCCCGCCGGGCCTTGCGCCCGGCCTGGGCCAGCGCCTTCGGGTCAGGGTCCAGCCCGACGAGGTCCACGTTCCGGTGCCGCTGACCGGTCGCCCGCAGCAGGTTCCCCGTACCGCAGCCCACGTCCAGCACTCGGTGCCCGTCCCGTAAGGCGGCCAGCGTGATCATCTCCTGGTGCACGGAGTGCAGCCCGAACACGCGGTGCGCCACGTCATAGAGCGGCGTCAGGAAGTGCTTGCCCAAGCCTGGGATGTACTCCCGCTCGGTATGCGGCTGAGACAGTTTTTCGGTCATGTCCTCATTCTGACTGCGACTTGAGCTGCGGACCTGTACCGATTTGTGGCTCCCATGGGACGATTCGACGGTGCGGACCATGCGAACGGCACCCAGCCGGGACCGGCCGGCGACCTACTCGATGCTGCCGGCACCCGGCGAGCTGCCCGTGGCGACCTGGCGGCTGGACCACAGCTGGGAGAGCGCCGGCACATTCGAGGAGCACGCGCACGACTTCCCCGGCCTGGCATACTTCCAGACCACCGGCGGGCTGCTGCGCACCGGCCGGCGATCCTGGCCGATCGAGGCCGGCGATCTGTTCGTCGTCGCGCCCGGCGACGTGATGGGCCACTTCCACGCCGGCGACCTGGCCCACGCCCAGGGCTGGGGCGTGTTCTTCACCGCCGACGTACTCGGCCCGGACGTCCCCGGCGCCCACCTGGCCTGGCGCACGCACCCACTGCTGTTTCCCTTCGTCCGTGGCGGAGCGATCGGCGCCCTGCGGATGCGGGTGCCCGAGGCGGAGCGGACCGAATGGACCGCCCGGATCCAGGCCCTCCACGACGAACTGACGCACCGCCAGGACGGCTACCGAGAGGCCGTGGCGGCCCACCTGACCCTGCTGCTGATCGCAGTGTCCCGGCTCGCTGCCGACGTCGTGGGCGACCTACGCGAGAACCACGAACAACTGCTCGCCGAGGTGTTCGAGGTCATCGAACAGCGCTATCCACAACCGCTGTCACTGCGCGACGTGGCCGCCGCAGTCAACATCTCCCCAGGCCACCTCACCTCGACGGTACGCCGAAAAACCGGGCGTACGGTGCAGGAGTGGATCACCGAGCGACGGATGGTACAAGCCCGGCGTTCGCTTGCCGCGACAGAACTGCCGATCGGCGAGATCGGCAGGCAAGTGGGCTTCCCGGACGCCGGGTACTTCGCCCGCACCTTCGGCAAGGTGCACGGAATGAGCCCCGCACAGTGGCGGCGGGCCGGCGCCGAACCTACAACTCGCGCCACTCGCCCATATCGCGAGGCGCCCCCGTCCGGATGAAGTTGCGCACGAGGACCCACGCACGGTCGACAGTCAGGACAAAGCCGCCAGTGAACACTGCCAGGTCGTCCATGATCGGGATGTCGACCTCGGCATCCGCCGCGACGGTGCCATCGCCGACGAGAAGAGACGTCACCTCAGCGTCATCGAACAGATGGATGACCGCCCGATTGCCTCGGAAACCCAGGGCCAATCGAGGAAACTCACCGGTTGGCAACCGGACTTCGAGGTGCCCCTGACCCCGGAAACGCAGTTCGGTGAGGCGATCCGACAGATCCCTCACGTCCGAACGTTTCTCCACTGCGGAAAACCGTCCCGATACCCGTGACGTCGCCGCCCACATCACGCCCACCTCTGCACCTCCGCCACGCACCCCGTCTCGACCTCGGGCTCGCCAGGGACGAAGTCCCCGTTGTAGTCGTACGGCGCCATCGCCGCGCCGATCGCCTGGGGCAGGTCCTGTGGGTCGCAGCCGCGGACGCACACGGTCACTCGTTCTTTCGCCATGGTCCTTTCCGCATGTCATCGTCGCCGGGCCGCAGGCCACGAGCCGGCTGTCGCAGCCCCGCCGCCGCGACCGCGCACGGAGCCTAGGTACGCCGCCGTGTTCGCCGGCTCCCCCAGGTGTCGGGGGCCCGGATTCGGCGCCCCCCGGCCCGTCCCTCGACCACCGCTGTCAGGTCGACATAGTGTGCTGTCCGACGCGGGTGGGCCCAAACCGCCGGTTTCGCCCCGCAGCGTCCCACGTCGACCGCACACGCAATCCACACGGTCGATCAACTTGGATCCATGAACTACGCGACATGGCCATGTTTGGCTCCTACGATGGCGCGATGCGACTCCCGGAACTCGAACAAGCGAACGCCCGCACGCTGGCCCACACGACGTCTGTCCGGCCGGTCTCCACGGGTGAGATCATCCGCGTCCACCGTAAGAAGTACCCGTATCGGGGCTACGTGGAGATCGACTCTCCGTACTGCCCGCCGTTCGTGATGTTCTGCGTGAACGACGACGCGGTCGCCCTCGACACGGTGTGGAACGGTAAGTTCGGTTACGAGCCCGGCAGCCTCGCCACGTGGTCACGCCTCGCTGCGAAGAGCACGACGATCGCCGACGTCGGAGCGCACGTCGGTTACTTCTCCATGATCGCGGCGCTCGCCAACCCTAAAGCGAAGGTGCACGCGTTCGAGCCCGTGGACATGGTCCACGCCCGACTTGCGGTGAACGTCCGGTCGAACAACGTTCAGAACGTGAAGCGTTACCAGGCGGGTGTGTCGAGCGAGCCGGGCTGGGCCGACATCAGCGTCCGGTTCTCCGCAAATCTCCTCTCGACCGGCTCGTCCCTGGAGCATGCCGCCGCCGACGCCGAGATGAAGCGCATCAAACTGGTCACCCTCGACGAGGTCTTCGCCGACACGAAGCTCGACCTCATCAAGATTGACGTTGAGGGCCACGAAATGTCGGTCCTCCAAGGTGCCCGACAGGTCTTGAAGCGCGACAGGCCCGCCGTGATGCTCGAGGCCCTGCCGGACGCGCCGCTGGATTCGCTCATCGCCGAGTTCAGCCCGCTCGGCTACGACTCCCACTGGATCGCCGAAGCCGACGGGTCGCTCGTGCCGTCGACGGCGCCTCGACCGAAGGGCTCGCGGAACCTGCTGTTCGCACCCCGCGGCTAGTCCACGCCCTATGGCCGAGGGCCCCCATCGGGTCGGCCGCCTCCCTTGCCCAGATCGCGTGCAGTCTGCGCGGCGGTGGGACCAGGCTCCGGGTGGAGCAGGGCCAAGACGTCAGCCCTGAACGCGGGCAAACATACGCTGATCACCATAAACGGACGCCCTCTTCCGGCCCCCTGTGGGGCGGGGAGAGGGCGTCAATTGCTCAAGAGATTGTTCTGGCGATAGGTAACGACAAGCCGAATCTCACCCAAGAGTTCATCAAGATTTCCGACTATTGACGTAGCAATGTACTGACTGCACACTGAACAACTGCTTTATTCAACCGTGCATCCTGCACGGATCACGAGTCGTGCATCAAGTGACCACTGGGCATTCATTCGTATTTCCCGCTGTGCGGATAACTTCGCGCTGGCACTAATCGTGTCGGACGGGAAGTCGATGAGCATGTCCCACGGTGACGGAATCCCGCGGCGCAGTATTCTTCGCATCGGCGGAGGGGCGATTGTCTCGGCGGTTGTCGGGGCTCCCGCGTGGGCCGGTGTCGGCGAACGCGCGTACGCGTCGGCGAACGCGATCGAGCCCAATCCCGACCGTCATGTCGAGGTGCAGCTACTCAACATCACAGACCTGCACGGGTACCTTCAGCCTGCGGAGGTCGCCGCCGGTTACGACGTCCTGACGGACCATTCGGGAGCGCAGGTCGTGGTCGGCGGGGTCGGGTATATGGCCGCTCACCTGAAGCGACTACGGCCGGACGGAAGGACTCGATCTTCTTCGCATCCGGGGACAACTTCTCCGGTTGGACCTTCGAGGCGGACTCGCTGGCCAACGAGCCGACGGTGGAGGTGCTGAACAAGCTCGGCCTGCAATTCAGCACGGTGGGGAACCACGAGCTCGACCAGCGTTTTCCCGAGTACCTGATCGACCATATCGAGAAGGGCAAACCCTACGGGGTCCCCGGGCGCGACGATTCCTTCACGGACTCGACGGGCAAGAGGTTTCGCGGCGCGAACTTCCCCTTTTACACGTCCAACATCGTGTACGCCGATACGGGAATATCGATTGTGCCGCCGTACTCGGTTGTATGGGTCGATGCGGGTAAAGGGCGCAAGCTGCCGGTGGGTTTCATCCACCTGACCGCACTCGGAACAGTGACCGGATCGACGTCGTACCAGCCCGGCCTCGGCGAGCTCGACGAGATAGCCACAGTCAACAAGTACGCGGCCGAACTCAAAGCCAAGGGCGTCAAGGCGATCGTCGTCAGCATGCACGACGGGGGCGCTGCAGGAAAGGACTTCAACGGCCTCAGCGACCCGACGGGGTACTGCTTCCAGCTCGCCGCCCAGGCGTCCCCGGACATCGCGGCCATCGTCACCGGACACTGGCACGCGGCGTTCAACGGCATGCTGCCCGACCCGCTCGGCCGGCCCCGGCCGGTGGTCGAGGCCGGCTGCCACGGCCAGCTGATCAGCGAGATCGTGCTGCGCCTGGATCCCCTCACCGGCGAAGTCGTCCGCGAGCTGACCACATCGGTCAACCATCCGATGACCCATGACGTGCCGCCCGACCCGGAGATACAGGCGATCGCCGACTACTGGGTGGATGCGGCCACAAAACGCTACGTGCAGCCCCTGGCCCGGCAGACCGCGGACTTCTCCCGGGCTGCCAACGGGCTCGGGGAAAGCACGATGGGCGACCTCGCCGCCGACGCGGTGTACTGGCTGGCCAACCAGGACGGCTCCCATGCCGACCTCGCGGTCTTCGCGACCGCGCCGGTGGCAGGATCCGTGGCACTGAACGGTGACGGGTTGAAGTACACCAAGGGCGACATTCCGTCCGACGACGACGGCGTAGTGGTCTTCGGCGAAGCATGGAACGCATTCGGCTACGGCGTTCCTGTGCTGACCGTCACCGTCACGGGGGCCGACATCCACGCCGCGCTGGAGAGCCAGTGGAAGGCCCAGAACAACGGCACCGCCGCCATCGCTCCCCTGGCCGTCTCGAACAACGTGAGCTACAGCGTCGACCTCAGCAAGCCGGTCGGATCTCGAGTGGACCCGGGGGCAGTGCGCATCGACGGCACCGCGCTGGACATCGAGCGCAGCTACCGGCTGGCCGGGCTGAGCTACACGTTGATCGGTGCTGACGGCACGAGCGCGTTCGTCCACTTCACCGACCCGGTCCGCAACGACCGTGACCGCGAAGGTTTCGTCCGTTACCTGCGGGAGCGGCAGATCATCGCCCCGCTGCCGCTGACCCGGGTCACGGCGGTCGGCCAGAGCAGCTGACGCACCAGGCGCAGCGTGGGGCACAACGACGAAGGGAAACCCGGTGACGATCAGCACCATCGCCGGCGACGACACCGACCGCCGTGGCGTCGGCGGCCCGGCGGCCGGTCTCGACCTCCGGCAGGGAGTGCCGATCGCCGACGGCAAGAACGTGCTTGGGGACAACCACGGGGTCGCTGTCGACGCGACCGGGACCATCTACGTCGCGGCCACAGCCAACAGTGTCGTCGGGCGGATATCGGCGCCCACAACGTGGACCGACCACGTCCTCGACGACGGGTTCAACCAGCCGACAAGCGCGTTGCTGTGGAAGGTCATCGCCGCGACGGGGCAGGCCCACTACACGCTCGAACTGACCACTGTGGACGGACACAGCGCAATCCGTTGGATCGGCACCGACGTGATGCGCAACACCTGGCTCTATGCCGTGCCGAACGTGCTCGCGGGTGCGACAGTCGATTGCTCGGTCAGCCTGCGCGGGTCGGGCACCGTGTACCTCGACTTCTACAACGGCGCCAAAGACGTCACCACCGCCCCCGTAGTGCTGACCGAGTCACCGCAGACCCTCCGACTGACCACGACGGTGTCCGGCACCAACTGTCAGTTCCAGATCCGCACACCGTCCGCACAGCCGACGGTCGATGTCACCGTCTGGGACGTCACCGTGCACCAGCACCAGATCACCGGCGCGACCTGGCCAGTAGCCGGTGTCATGAACAGCCTCGGCTACGACGACCAACTCCCCGCCCTCAAATCGCACCTCAACCACCCTCATGGCGTGGCGGCGGACGCGCGAGGCAACGTGTACATCGCCGACACCTACAACCATCGCGTGAGGCTCATCGGCCGCGACGGGCGGATCCGTACCGTCGTCGGCAACGGCGTCGCAGCCAGGTCCGGCGACAGCGGCCCGGCCGCGGAGGCCTCGCTCAACGCGCCACACGGTGTCGACATGGACGACGCCGGCACGCTGTACATCGCCGACACCCTGAACAACATCGTCCGGACTGTCAGGGACGGCGTGATGAACACCGTGGCCGGCACCGGCTTGTTCGGCACCACGGGCCGCAGCGGCGGACCCGCCCTGTCCGCCACCCTTGCCGGCCCGTTCGACGTGGCTGTCGACCGTGACAACGGCGACCTGTACATCGTGGAGGGCAGCCAAGCCGTCCTGCGGGTAACGGCATTGAGCTGAGAGGCGCTCCGCCCGTTCGTAGTCATCGGCAGCCGGCCCGTGGTCCGCGGAAGCAGTCGGCCGCCGCGTACCACCGCCAGGGCGACCTCCGGCAGGCGCGGCGGGCCCTCCTCCACCAGGAGGGCATCCGGGGCGCAGTGACGGGTCCTCAACGAGACTTCATGGACTACCGCAACGCGCAGTCTGTGGTGGACAACGCGGCCACGTGCTTCATCCTGTAGGACGGCAAGCACACCCAGGGTTGGACCACCGGACGGGTCGACAGTTCCGCCTACGCGGCGCGCCGCTTCGCGAGGGGCTGATCCGTCTGCAGCGGGTCACAAAAAGGAAAGGCAAGGAGGTCACCCGCTCCTTGCCACTCTCAACTTATAGCGCACTGGGGGGATTGCCGCAAGGCCCGGGTCGTACTGCACAATCGTCCGCCGAGCCAGAAACCTGGGGGAAATAGGTGAGTCGCGAAGTACGTGTGCTGTTGTCTACCTACGGATCGCGCGGGGATGTCGAACCGCTGATGGGACTCGCGGTGCGGTTGCGGGCACTCGGCGCGGAGGTGCGGGTGTGTGCTCCGCCGGACGAGGAGTTCGAGCGGCGGTTGGCCGGTGTCGGCGTGCCGTTGGTGCCTGTCGGCCGGTCGGCGCGCGCGTTGACGACCGGGGCGCCGCCGCCGTCATCCCTGCCCGAGCGTGCGGCCGAGTTGATCGCCGGCCAGTTCGACGTGCTCACCGCGGCAGCCGAGGGATGCGATGCGCTGGTGGCCACCGGCGTGATGCCGGCCGCAGCGGGCGCACGGTCGGTAGCCGAGAAACTCGGTATCCTCTCCGTGTCCGTGACCTTCCAGCAACTCACCCTGCCGTCGCCGCACCACGCGCCGTTGGCGTATCCGGGCAGGCCGTTCCCGCCGGGGGTGACCGACAACCGGGTGCTGTGGGACCTCGACGCCCAGAGCATCAACGCGCTGTTCGGTGCGGCGCTCAACACGAACCGGGCGTCGATCGGCCTGCCACCGGTCGACAACGTCCGCGACTACGTCATCGGCGACCAGCCGTGGCTGGCGACGGACCCGGTCCTGGACCCGTGGCGGGAGACGCCGGACCTTGACGTCGTCCAGACCGGCGCGTGGATCCTGCCCGACGTTCATCCACTCCCGCCCGACTTGGCGGCGGTCCTGGACTCCGGGACACCTCCGGTGTACGTGGGCTTCGGCAGCATGCCCATGGGCACATCGACGGACATCGCCGAGGTGGCCATCGAGGCGATCCGCGCGCAGGGCCGCCGTGCGGTCGTAGCCCGCGGCTGGGCCGCCCTGGGCCTGATCGACGACCGCGACGACTGCTTCCTCGTCGGCGAGGTCAACCAGCAGGCACTGTTCCGGCGGGTGGCCGCTGTGGTGCACCACGGCGGTGCGGGCACCACGACGACGGCCACCCGGGCCGGCGCGCCTCAAGTGGTGGTGCCCCAGGCGACGGACCAGCCGTACTGGGCCGGCCGGGTGGCCGACCTGGGCATAGGCGCGGCGCACGACGGGCCGACTCCGACCTTCGCGTCCCTGTCCGCCGCGCTCACGACGGCCCTGTCCGCAGGGTCCCGCGCACGAGCGGTCGCCGTGGCTCGCATGATCCGTACCGACGGAGCGACGGTGGCCGCGAAGCGGCTGCTCGACGCGATCAGCAAGGTAAGGCCGCCGGTGCCCGCGTGAAACACGCGTGACCGTCGAGCCAGCGCCCAGAACACCAGCACCTGCAAACCCTGGCGACCGAACCGGGAACGGCCACGGGACCCGCACCGGGCGGAGCGTTGCCCGTCGCGGTCACCCGCTACGTCACGCCGGTCCGGGCGCCTTGCCGCGCGTCATGGTCGCAAGCGGCCTCACATCGGAGCTGATCACATGAAATCCTCGACCACCAGCGCTTTCGACCTTCCCGACCGCCTCACCCACAAGGCCGACCCGAACCTGATCGCCGACGATGAACGGCACTTCGCGGCCCTTGCCGAGTACCTCGAGCAGTCGATCGCCGAGGTCTCCGACCGCCTTGACGCCGAGCGCAAGTCGCCCGGAGGCCTCGGCCGGCAGGCGATGGACCGGGACGCGGAGATCCACCGGCTGACCGCTCGCCTGCGCGCCTTGCGTCGCTTCGGCCTGGACCTGTGCCTCGGGCACATGGTCAGCGCGGACAACCCCGAGCCCGTGTATGTCGGACGACTTGGGCTTACGGACAGCGAGGGCCGTCGACTGCTGGTCGACTGGCGCTCCCCCGCGGCCGAGCCGTTCTTCGGAGCCACCCACGCCAACCCCATGGGCCTGGCGAGCCGCCGCAGGTATCGCTGGACCCGCGGCCGGATCAGCGACTACTGGGACGAGGTGTTCACCTCGGACGGATTCGCCGGGCACGCCGCGCTCGACGACCAGTCCGCCTTCATCGCCAGCCTGGGCAGCAACCGGTCGCCACGGATGCGTGATGTGCTCGGCACCATCCAGTCCGACCAGGACGCCATCATCCGCGCGGGATCCCGAGGCGCTCTCGTCGTCGACGGCGGTCCGGGTACGGGCAAGACCGTCGTCGCCCTGCACCGCGCCGCCTACCTCCTCTACTCCGACCCCCGCCTCGGTCACCGCCGGGGCGGCGTGCTGTTCGTCGGCCCGCACCAGCCCTACCTGAGCTACGTCGCCGACGTCCTCCCCAGCCTCGGAGAGGAGGGCGTGCAGACCTGCACCCTGCGGGATCTCGTCGCCGAGGGCGCCGCAGCGAGGACCGAGGCCGACCCGGACGTGGCTCGCCTGAAGTCGTCCGCCGACCTGGTGAAGGCGATCGAGCCTGCGGTCAGGTTCTACGAGGAGCCACCCGCCAAAGGGATGACGATCACGACCCACTGGTCCGACATCCGGCTGAGCGCCGACGACTGGGCCGTGGCCTTCGAAGCAGCAGAACCCGGTACTCCGCACAACGAGGCGCGCGACCAGATCCTGGAAGAGCTGCTCACGATCCTGGTGGACAAGCACGACGGCGACGCTCCGTCCGACCTGCTCCGCAAGTCACTGCGGCAGAACAGGGAACTGCTCACGGCCTTCAACCGCGCATGGCCGCTACTCGAAGCGACCGACCTCGTCGGAGACCTGTGGTCGGTACCCGCCTACCTGCGGATGTGCGCTCCCTGGCTCAGTCCCGACGACGTTCGGCGGCTGCAGCGCGAGGACCCCCAGGCCTGGACGGTGTCCGACCTGCCGCTCCTGGACGCGGCACGGCAACGGCTCGGCGACCCGGAGGCGGCACGGCGCAAACGTCGGCACGCAGCGTCCCTCGCCGCCGAACGCGAGCGGATGTCCGGCGTCATCGACGCTCTGCTGGAGGCCGACGCCGACGGAGAGGGCGCGGTGACGATGCTGCACGGACGTGATCTGCAGGACGCCCTCGTCGACGGGACCGCACTGCCCAGCGCCGACCCGGACCTGCTCGCCGGCCCGTTCGCGCACATCATCGTGGACGAGGCCCAGGAACTGACCGACGCGGAATGGCAGATGCTGCTGCTGCGGTGCCCGTCCCGGAGCTTCACCATCGTCGGGGACCGTGCCCAGGCCAGGCACGGGTTCGCGGAGTCCTGGCAGGAACGGCTCGAGCGGATCGGGCTCGACCGGATCACCTTGGCCTCCCTGAGCATCAACTACCGGACGCCGGAAGAGATCATGGCGGAAGCCGAGCCGGTCATCCGGGCCGCGCTCCCCGACGCCAACGTACCGACGTCCATCCGCACCAGCGGCGTACCCGTCGTACACGGATCTGCTTCGGATCTGAGCTCGATCCTCGACACCTGGCTCGCCGCGCATGCCGACGGGATCGCCTGCGTCATCGGCGATCCCACATTCCGGGCGACGTCCCGCGTCCGGTCGCTGACGCCGGAGCTGTCGAAGGGACTCGAGTTCGACCTGGTCGTCCTCATCGATCCGCAGGAGTTCGGCAAGGGCATCGAAGGAGCGGTCGACCGCTATGTCGCGATGACCCGGGCGACCCAGCAGCTCGTCATCCTCACGAGCACCTGACGACGACCGGACCAACGCCCGCTGCCGGCCAGGCCGGAAGGCGTCCCTGGACACCCGCACACAACCGGAGTGCGTGGGCTTCCGTGCGGCCGCCTCGAAGTCGAGGCGCCGCACGGGCCGCGGCACGATCAGTAACCGCTGAGGAGAGTACGCACCGCTCGCAGCGCCTCAGGACCCGCGTCACTGTGCCAGCGCGAGGCATCGGCAGGATGACGTCCCCAGATGAGAAGGGCGCGAACGGCCGCATCGCTCTCGATCGTAGCCGGCCCTTCCTGGGCGACCAGACGCATGCTGCTTCCGTCTGCGTGTCAGCCGTGACCAGGATGTCATCGGCCCCGGGGACACGCAGGCGCGCTTCGATCCGGTCGCCCCCGGCCCAGTCCAAGTGGGCGGAGCCGCGACGGTACAGCGGCTGGCCGACCTCGTTCACGCTGTGCTCGGTCACCCACGGCTCGGTGAGGGCTCGCACCGCAACGCCGTCGTCCCCCGTCACGTCCCATCGATGGAGAACGAGCTCTTCACGCATGTGTTCAGCAGGTTCCTGCGAGGAACCCCGGGCGTTTGTGCCCGGGAGGAATCGCATCCTCAAGTGGGCGGCGCGGAGTGCCGCAGCCGTCTTCGGCGCGGAGCGCTGCACGGCTTGGTCCGGGTGGGGAGAGTTTCCGTGTTCGAATGCGGGGGCTCGGAGGGGTGGGTAGCGTCGCGGGTGTGAAGCTGGTGGTGCAGGTGAAGCTGCTGCCGACGCCCATGCAGGCAGCGGCACTTGAGGCGACCCTGCGCGCCTGCAACGAGGCCGCCGGCTGGGCTGGCGGTGTGGCGTTCGAAAAGGATGTGAAGCGGAACTTCGCGCTGCGCGAGCACACCTACCGTGAGATCAAGACCCGGTGGGGGCTGGGTGCGCAGGCCGCCCAGCACGTGATCAAGAAGACGTGCGACGCGTACGCCACGTTGAAGGCGAACCTGAAGGCCGGGAATCTGGGCAAGCCCGGCTCGAAGCGCTACCGGAAGGCCACCGAGAAGCCGCTCACCTTCCGGCCGGACAGCGCGCAACCGTACGACGACCGGATGCTGTCCTGGCAGATCACCGAGCAGCGGATCTCGATCTGGACCGTGCACGGCCGGATGCGCGACGTCGCGTTCACCACCAGTGGGGAACAGTTGGCCGCCCTGGCCCGGTACCGCAAGGGCGAGTCCGACCTGCTGGTGCGGGACGGCATGTGGTTCCTGCTGGCCACGTGCGAGGTCCCCGAAGCCGCACCGAACAGCGATCCGTTGGACTTCCTCGGCATCGACCTGGGCATCGTCAACATCGCCACCACGTCCGACGGCGAGATCATGGCCGGGCGGGCGCTCAACCGCACCCGGGTCCGGGAACGCACACTGCGGACCAAGCTGCAGCAGAAGAACACCCCGTCCGCAAAGCGGCGGCGCAAGGAGGCGCGGCGGGCCAGGGACATCAATCACAAGATCGCGAAACATGTGGTGGCCGAGGCAGAACGCACCGGTCGCGGAATCGCCCTGGAGAATCTGGCAGGCATCCGCGAGCGGGTACGGCTTCGCAAGCCCCAACGGGCCACCCTGCACAGCTGGGCATTTCACCAACTGGGGCAGTTCATCGCATACAAGGCCCGCCGCGCGGGGGTACCGGTCGTCTACGTCGATCCGGCGTACACCTCCCGCACCTGCGCCGAGTGCGGGCATATCGACAAGGCGAACCGGGTCTCGCAGGCCTGGTTCGCATGCCGGTCCTGCGGCGTCGTTGCGCACGCGGACCGCAATGCCTCCCGCAACATCCGCGCCCGCGCGTGGGAGTTGTGGCGACGCGGGGTGCAGTCAACCACCCCAGCCCCACCCCCGAGACAACCGGGTAGGGCAGGACGCAGACGCAGTGCCACAGCCAGTGACGCCCGTTGTGCAAACCCTGTCGCTTCAACAACGGGTAGTTGACCGAAGAACGGCGCCTTCACGGAGCGGCCCGTCCAGATCACATCAGTGTCCGGTGACAGGTCCTGCGCAGCCGCCTCAGTCACGTCGACAAGGTGTTCACACCGGGTGAGGAACACCGACCAGAGCTCGGGATCGGTCAAGGCCCTGTAGGGGATCTCACGATCGAACCCGCGGGTCTCGACCGGTTCCCGGCCATATGAGCGGCGAGCACCCGGGCCAGCTCTTCGGCGTTGCCCGTCTGGTGGATCAGGATGTCGCGAGCGGTCCAGGCCTCGCACCAGGTGCCGTCATCGGGCCGACGCGCCTGCACAGCATGCGCAAAGACGTCCAACTCCGGAAGAACATCATTGACACGGCTCGAAACCATGTGGAACGGGGTATTCGAATACTTCTTGGCATAAACGCACGTCGAGGCAGTACGTCGACCCAAATGGGACGCGGAGAAACTATACCTCCAATAGTAACCATGGATCCATTCGGAGGCATGGTATAAGCTGTTGTCATGGCTCAAGAAGAACGGACAGTGAGCATCGACCCGAACCGGCCGATGGACATCCTCGACGCGCTCTGCCCGAGCCGTGACGTGTTCGTGGACCTGGCGGACAAGTGGGTTCTGCTCATGCTGGTGAGCCTTCGCGAACACGGCGTCCAGCGCTACTCCGAGCTGCAGCGGTCCCTGGGCGGTATCAGCCGCAAGATGCTGTCCCAGACCCTGCGGACCTTGGAACGGGACGGCATCGTCTTCCGTAACGTCGACCCCAAGGCAACCCCGCCCCTGGTGCAGTACGGACTGACCGACCTCGGCCGCGAGATCGCCGAGGAGACCCGAGCCCTGTGCACCTGGACCGAGAAGCGAGCCGTCACGGTGCACGAAGCCCGCGCCGCCTACGACCGCCGCCACGCCGTCGACCAGGAAGACTGAGCCGGCGGCGCGCACCGCCGCTCCACCGTGTGCCGTATCGCTCCGCACTGACCGGTCCCTGCGTGGTGACCGGTCGGATGCCTCATCGGGGCTCCGCCCGACCCATGCGCCCAGTCACGAAGGAACCCAGGCCGTCGACGGGGGTACGGCCTTGCTGCCGGCCCAGTCACCTGTCGGGCAGCCGAGGCCGTCCGCTTCCCGTTCAGGGACATGCCACGGCACGCCATGGCGGACACCGCGTCGTGCAGCGGTGAACGCCGTAGGCGGGCCGGGACTGCTCGGTGCCCACTACCGCGGCACCCGGCGCCGTCAGGGCGCCAGGAGCGCCTGCCAGGTCGGCGAGGCCACGATGCCGTCGGCCGTGAGCCCGCGGCTGGTCTGGAACGACCGCAGGGCGGAGGCGGTGAGGGGGCCGAAGATGCCGTCCACGGTCAACGCGGCGCCGTGGGCCCTCAGTTGGCTCTGCGTCGCCGAGACCGCCGGGCCGGTGCTGCCCTGCTGCACCGTCACGACGAGGGCCTGCCAGGTCGGCGCGGCGGCGATGCCGTCGACCGTCAAGGCGATTCCGGTCTGGAACGACCGCAGGGCCGAGGCCGTGACGGAGCCGAAGATGCCGTCCACGGTCAGGGCCGCGCCGCGAGCGTTCAGCAGCCACTGCAGGGTCTTCACCTGCTCACCGCTCTGGCCCTGCTGGACGACCGGCCAGCCGACGCCCGGGAGCAGCGTGCCGACGCCGGTGGGGATGGTGAAGGGCGCCGGGATGAGCAGCTGGGTGTTGCGCACGTCGGGGGTGCCGCGGCGCTTGTCGATGCCCCGGCCCACCTCCTGGATGTCGTTGGCGGAGAGCTCCCGCGCCACGGAGGCCAGCGCCACAGGGCTGCTGGTGTCGCCGTTCGCCGACAACGGCGCGTCGGCGTCGACCATGGTGGTGAAGATGGACAGCAGGCCGCCGCCCTCGGCGATCTCCAGGACACGGCTCTGGATCGGCCAGTCGATGTGCGAGGCCGTGTTCACCTCCCAGAATCCCTTTCCGAGGGTGGAGGGGAAAGCGGGATGGTAGGCCGTGATGTTGTTGGCGTGGGTGTGGCCGTCGACCATCAGGATCACGTTCGGGAAGCGCAGCAGTAGGTCGCGCAGGTCGTCGCCGCTGTACGGGTGGTCGCTGTCCGTGTTGTCCATCGAGCCGATCGTGTGGTGGCAGAAGACGACGAACAGCTTGTCCTTGACTCCGGACTGGGTGACGACCGTCCGGGGCCTGGTGCCGTCGGAGTCGTCGAGCTCGTAGCGTGAGCTGTTGGCCTTCAACTGGCTCTCGAGCCAGTTCCACTGGTCCTCGTCGAGCGCGCCGTTGGCGCCCCCGCTGTCGTTGGTGGTGTCCAGGACGAGGAACTTGACGAGGTCGTTCGCCCCGGACGGTATCGCGTAGTACGCCTTGTCGCTGCCGGAGGTGAAGCCGTGCCCGGCCGGGAGCCCGGTGGTGTTGAAGTGCTCGGAAACGAACTCCTGCCGCGAGAGCAGCCGGCGGCTGGGGTCCGCTGTCACCGTGGCGGTCTTCAGGGTGAAGTCGCCCGTGATGATGTCCTCGAGGAACTGGATGTAGTACGAGGGGTCCGTGTAGTTGAGGACTGGCGGGACCCCGGTGACCTGCGTCAGCTTGGTGGAGCCGGTGGCGATGCTCTTCAGCGGGTCGAAGGGCAGAACGTCCGGCGGGACGTTGCCCTGCACCATCGCGTCGTGGTTGCCGTAGGCGGCGTACCACGGCATGCCGAGGCCGGTGGCGGTGTACTGCCTGCGGGCGGCCGCCAGCAGGCCGGGGAGCACCGGGAAGCCGTTGAGGTCGTTGTTGTCCGGCGGGTTCTGATGCGCCTCGGGGTGCCAGTAGTTGACATCGGGTCCGAAGGCGCCGCTCGACACGCTCTCGTCCTTGGCGAGGTTGCCGGAGTCGGGGCGGACGGTGTTGCCGTCGAGCAGGTTGATGTACCAACGGGTCTCGTTGTACTGGCAGTTGTCGACCGCGTCGCCGGTGACCACGGTGAAGGCCAGCGGGGCGCTGGTGCGCGGCCCCCGGCCGACCGTTCTGACGGCCCGGCACATGGCGTCGGTGGAGTGCGTCGAGAGGAACTCGTGGGCCCGATAGGCGGAGGCGGTCGGGTAGGAGTTGTAGTGCGGGGGGCCGAAGTCCGCGAGCCGGTCGAGGCACTCGACGCGCAGCGGTGACTGGTCGTCGATGATGTGCAGATCCGACATCTGGGCGAAGGCGGCCAGCGACCGGGTGATCTGGGGCGCGGCGACGTTGACGAGGTCGCGGCGGACGATGTGCGGCTCGCCCGGCCCCGCGACGATGCCGTGGTAGCCCTCCCCCAGGTCCGGACCGCGCTGCACGGTCACGTCGAGGGTGGTGAGTCCGAAGGTGGGGCCGCCGGTCGCGGCGCTGGCGGTGGCGCGCAGTCCGCCGACGTCGATGGCCGCCGCCACCACGCTCACTGCGGCCGCCGCGAGGATTCTTCGCCGGGAGATTTCCATGTCGCGTCCTGTTCGATCGGTGGGGTGTGTAGTGGTGGTGCGATGTGAGGAGGCGCTGTGGGGCGCGGGTTCCGTCCGCTGGGGCCGGAGAGGGCGTGAGACGGGTTGTTGCCGGTCAGGGAAGGGCGCAGCAGGGCGGTGCGACGGGCGCAGCAGTGGCAGCGGGCGCCTCAGGCAGCGGCAGGTGCGGGGATGCGGCGGTGGAGGCCGTCGGCTAGGCGGGAGAGCGCAACTGCGGGCGGCGAGGCCGTGAACTGCCGAGGCAGATGCCCGCGCCTGGACGAGGCCGGATCGCAGGCGGAGTGAGCTGTCCTGGCCTGGGCGCAAGGGGCCGCGGCGTCGGCCGTCGGACCTCCTGGGCACGCCACCGCCGGGACGCAGGTGCTGCCGACCTTGGGACAGGCCGATACGACACTGAGTTCCCCCTGGGTGATGCGGAAATGAGTGTCAGTCACTTACGTGGCCCGGCCGGGTCGACGCCGAAAAGCCTCGCCAAGAGTGGGGCACGGAGACCCTGTGCGGCAAGGGTTGGGACAGTGACTCATCCACTGGGCCAGTCGTCCACCGGGCGAATCTGCGGGCCGTCAGGCAAGTCTCCCGCTCGGCAGCGCCGACCGGCTGCCCCGAGGACGCCCGGAGAGATCTTCTCCCTTGCGTCACAAAGGATTTGGCGCACTGGGCGTCGCGTCGCGCTGCCATGCCCGCACCCCTGGGTCGGCCTGCGTACGCCCACCCTTCATCGCCGCGTGCTCTATCCGTACAGTTCACAAAGGCGCACTCTGAGGGTTGCGGGCCCGGCCCACGAAGATCTTCACGCCTGTGTGGTTCCTCACACCGAGTCAGCCGGGACACGGGCCGCAACGGGGCCCCCTGTCATCTTGTTGAGGGCACTGGTGCCTGATGGCGTGTCACGGCGCAACCGACCGGTCGGCGGTCCTTGTTCAGGGCCGCGGTGACTCGGCCCGCAACTGGTCCCAGACGGCGAACCAGGTGATCATTTCGGGCTAGTTGCCGCTGCTGCGGCCCGGCCGCCGAGGCGGCGTGCACGCCACGCAAGGAAGACCGACGCGCCGGCCAGGCACCACGCGGCGAGCACAACATAGGGCTCGACGTGCTGGTTGTCGGGGAAGTAGATGGCGTTGCGCTGGGCACTCACCGACGCGCCCGGTGGCAGGAACCGCCCCAGAAAGCCGAGGACCGGAGGGAGCAGCGGCCAGGCCACCGCGCCCCCGGAGGAGGGGTTGCCGAGGACGACCAACAGGACCCAGGTCGGCAGCAGCGCCCAGCGGCCCAGGAAGGTCTGGAAGGCCATGAAGATCACGCCGGAGGTGAACATAGTGAGTGCGCAGATCCCCCACGACTGGGCGAACGGCAGCCGACCCACGCCGAGAACGAAGTCGGTCATGACGCAGATGGACAGGCCACCCAGCACGGAGTAGCCGGCGGTGGCGGCGATCCGTTCGGCGGGGCGCAACGCCTTGGCATGGATCCCGAGCTGGATGGCACCGACGAAACCGAGGATGGTCGACCCGAGCGCGATGTAGAAGAGCGCGAGCCCCTGCGGGTCGGTGGCCGGAAGCGGCTTGATGTCCCTGACTCGGACGGGGATGCCGAGCGTCTGGCCGACCTCCGGGGCGCTCGCGCCCAGCAGCCGGGCGACCGACGCACCCGCGGCGCTCGCCACGTCGACCTCCACCCCGGCCGGTTGACGCTGCAGGATCGCGAACTCCCGTTGCGCGTCGACCGCGGCGAGCGCCTTGCCGTAGCTGGAGTACGGATGGAGGACCAGCGAAGTGCCGAGCCTGGCCTCCAGCGCACTGACGAACCGGTCGCCCCCGGCCGACTGTCCTGTCACCGCCACGGGGATGCGATGCGGTACGGGATTGGACATCGCCCAGCAGTAGGCGCCGACGAAGAGGCCGGCCAGGACCGCGACGATGAGCGAGAGCACCACCGCCGGCATGAAACGCGAGGATGTCAGCCGAGACCATCCGCCCTCGCGGGCCTGCCGAGGAGGCTCCGCCGAGGACCGATGTTCGCTCATGGCTGGGATGGTATGAGGGGCGCAGGGTGGCGCCCTACTACCGCACCGGGCGCGTCACCGGGATGCCGGAACTCGGACGAGGGCGGGATACGACCTGCGCAGCGTTTGCGAACTGCCCCCGGCGGATGCGCGAGCGAGCCCCGGACCGCTGGGTCCGGGGCTCGCTCACCCCCCTCGCCATCCTTGGGATCAGCGCGTCTCCGAGGGTTCCTACGGCAGCCGGCAGTCATGGCTCCGCAGCAACCCGCGCGATCCCGATCGGGGCGCAGGGCCTAGCGGCGGCAGCCACCGTGGCCGGGGTGCCAGACGCGCTCCATGTGGCCGCGCTTCCAGCGGTGGTGCTCCCAGTGGGCCGGGACCCACACCTGCGTCCAGTGGCCCCGGTCATGCGCGCAGTGGCGGCCATGGTCCGGGCCGTGGTGGAACGGAGCGGCGGAAGCACTGCCGACCGCGCCGAACAGCGCCCCCGCAGACATCGCGACCGTCGCCGCACCCAACGCCGCGGCCCGCTTGAACCTGTCAGTCATCGAAGGTTTTCCTTTCCCTGCGAAAGAGGGTGATGCCCCCTCAGTTCCCCCGGCCAGGCAGGGCCGGGATGGATCTGATCCTGCACCGCCGGAAGACCCAAATCCGCAAAAGACGCCCTTCATGACTGAATACTCATAACCCTCTCATTCGGCTCAAATACTCACATGATCTCACTGCGCAGCCGGAGGCGTCCCGTCCCCGGGCACCGGCGGGTGGGACCGGCCCCGGCCGCAGCCGTCGAGCGGTCCCACCCCGGCGCGACTCACCCGGCGTGCACGGTTCCCGCGTAACGCTGGAGGAACCGGGTGCCGGTACCGGCGGTGACGGTGATGTCGTACCGTCCTTCGTCGGTGCGCCAGGTCAGACGGGTGCGGTCACCGCCCTTGACCCACACGGTCTGCTCCTTGCCGGTGAAGTCGTTCGGCGTGACCGTGAAGGCCACCTCGGTGCCGCCGGCATTGCGCAGTTCCAGTTCCAACGACGCGCTCTCCGGGCGTCCGGAGGGCCGCAGCGCCGCCGTGACCGACGGCACCGCCACATCGCCCTGACCCTCACGCACGAGGGTGCTGGAGAAGCGGCGGACGAACCCGTCGGCGCCGTACACGGAGAAGTCGTAGCGGCCGTCGGTCGCCGAAGCGTCCCACACGTAGGTGCGCGACGAACGCGCCGGAACCGTGAACGGCGTACCGGTGAAGGGCAGGGCGATGTTGGGCAGCACGGTGAAGTGGTAGCCGACGCCACCGTCGTTGGTGAGCGTGCACGTGACCTTGCCGGTGGCCCGGTCGACCGCCACATCGGCCCACGGCCGGTACGGCAGGGCGCGACGCGGGCGCTGTCCCTGCTCCTGCCCGGGCATGGACTGCTGGTCGGGTATCTTCACCGCCGGCAGGGCGCTGCTGGCGTCGGCCTTGGCCATCAGCGCGACCGTGTCGGGCAGTTCGGGGATGCTGTAGTCGGGCTTGCCGAAGTCGAAGCAGCTCGTGAGGTCGCCGCAGACGGTTCGCCGCCAGTCGGAGATGTTGGGCTCGTGCACGCCGGTGACGCGTTCCAGGAAGCGCACCACCGATGTGTGGTCGAACACCTGGGAGTTGACCCAGCCGCCGCGCGACCACGGCGACACGACCCACAGCGGCACCCGGCTGCCCAGGCCGATGGGCTTGCCGTTGGCGAACTCGTCCTTGGTACCGGGCTCCGGGAAGGGCGGGATGACGTGGTCGAAGTAACCGTCGTTCTCGTCGTACATGAGCAGGAAGACGGTGTGCTTCCAGACGTCGGGGTTGGAGAAGAGCGACCGCAGCGCGGTGTTGACCCAGTGGGCGCCGTAGTCGGGGCTGGCCGCCGGGTGTTCGCAGAACAGGTAGGGCGCCACCAGCCAGGAGACCGTGGGCAGGGTGCCGTCCTTGCAGTGCTGGTCGAACGCCGTGAGGTCGAACTTCGTCATGGCGTTGATGTAGCGCGGGTCGTCCTTGGGGAACTCGTGGAACTGCTTGAAGTACGACAGCGCGTTGTCGTCGTAGTCGCCGTAACGGTCGTCGGAGCCGTCGGGGTTGTGGTAGACGCGCCAGGTGATGCCGGCCTGCTCCAGACGCTCGGCGTACGTCGTCCAGTCGGCCACCGGGTTGTTGGTGACCGGGGTGTTGTCGGTCCACGGGCCGGTGGTGCCGTCGACGCCGGGGCCCGCGGTGCCCGTCCACAGGTAGAGGCGGTTGGGGTCAGTGGGTCCGTTCAGCGAGCAGAAGTAGCCGTCGCAGAGGGTGAAGGCATCGGCCAGGGCGTACTGGTAGGGGATGTCCTGGCGGGTGAAGTAGCCCATGGTGCGCTCGCCCTTGGACTGCACCCACTTGTCCATGGCGCCGTAGTTGACGGCGCTGTGGCCGGTGTCCCAGTCGTGCGGGAGACCGCCCGCGTTCTGCGCGTTGTACTTCGTGGTGTCCATGCGGAACGGCAGGAGATAACCCTCCTTGCGGCCTCTGGCGGGCTGGCGGAACACCGGGTCGCCGTTCGACAGGACGGTCGCCTGGCGGTCGTCGAAACCCCGTACGCCGCTCAGGGTGCCGAAGTAGTGGTCGAAGCTGCGGTTCTCCTGCATCAGGATGACGACGTGCTTGACGTCGGCGATGCCGCCCTGCCGGGTGTCGCGGCCCGCGGCCTCCGCGGTGCCGGGAAGTCCGGCAGCAACGGCGGCGCCGGCCGCGGTGGTGCCGATGAAGGTGCGGCGGCTGATCTCAGTCATGGGAGGAAGGTCCTTCGGGTCGTTCGGAGTCAGCCGCGGGCGGACAGGGAGAAGGTGACGACGGCGGCCGCGTGGTCGGAGGGCCAGCCGTTGGCGGAGGTGTCCGGCACCGGCCGGGGCCAGCCGGTGAACAGGCTGCGCGCCTGAAGCACCTTCAGCCGCCCGGCGTACTGGATCTGGTCGATCCGGTCCTGGGGTTCCGCGCCGCCGCCCTCGCGCTGCGGCCTGACGGGGGACCAGGTGATGCCGGGCGCCTTCACCGGGCTGGGGTTGGCGTCTCGGAAGGCGTCGACGAGTCCGGCCTTCTCCAGCACCTCGGTGACCGGCCATTCGACCCGGCCCACTCCCCCGTGCGTGGCCGCCGTCCGGTTCGTCCAGTCGTGGTGGGACGGCGAGGCCAGGCCGCCCGCCAGCACGACGGGGGTACGGGAGGCGAGCTCCGGCCGCGTCGCGGCCACCAGCGCCTGCACCTGCCGGTAGCGTGCCGTGCCCTTCTCCGCCGCCTCGACCTGAGCGGGCGTCTGTCCCGTCAGCAGCGCGTACGGGCCGTAGTCGGCCTCGTCGAGCTGGGCCGTCCACACGCGCACCGTGCGGTCGCCGGGCAGGTGCAGCGTCGCAGCGGCCGCCGGGAGCTCCGCGGTCGGAGCGACGACGTCGGTGAGCGGGTAGCGGCTCACGAGGCCCAGGCCACCGGCCTGGTGCACGTGCCAGCCGAGTGCCGCGGCGAGGTTCTCGGCCCCGTGGTCGCCGCACTCCTGGAGCGCCACGACGTCCAGGCCCTGGGTGAGCACCAGCCGCAGCTGTTTCTCCAGGAACCCGTCGACATGGGTGCCGGCGTCCCAGAGGTTCAGCGTGGCGACCTTCAGCCGCAGCCGGTCCCGGGAGGCGCGTACGGGCACCTGGACGGTGACGGTGTCGGTGCCGACCACGCTGTCGGTGACGGTGACCACCATCCGGCCGGGCGTCCGCGGGGCGAACATCGGGGCCTTGCCGCTGACGGTGCCGTCCGCTGCCACCGACAACCAGGGGTCGCCCGCAAGACGCTGGAAGGTCGCGCTGCCCGCGGCATTGCCCTCCGGCCTGATCCACAGGCCGCCCAGCTTCATTGAGAAGGCACTGCCCGCGGTCTGCGGGGCGGTGGTGACGGCGTCCACGACCGCGTACGGGCGCGGGATCACGGGGCGGACCGCGAAGCTGAACGGGGGCGTGCGGGCCAGGATGCCGTAGCCGTCCTTGGCCAACAGGTAGGCGGTGTACGGGCCGCCGCTCAGCCCGGAGGTGTCGATGGTGATGTCGCCGGAGGTCCCGGGGGTGTATTCCCACGCGAGGGAGGCGCCGTGCCCGGGCTGCCGGTCGCCGTCGTAGACGCCGATCCAGTTCTTCGCGTCCGGCGCGTCGGTCGTCCAGTGGAAGGAAGCCCTGTCGCCCTCGTGCGGGTCGGGAGTCGTCAGCTCGATCGAGTCGCCGGTGGGCGGGCCTGCGAAGCTGAACGGCTCCGTCTTGGCGAGGATGCCGTAGCCGTCCTTGGCCAGCAGATACGCGGTGTACGGCCCGCCGCTCAGGCCGGAGGTGTCGAGGGCCGTCTGCCCGGAAGAGCCCGAGACGTACGCCCACACAAGGGAGCCGCCGCCGCTGCCGGGCTGACGGTTGCCGTCGTACACGCCGATCCAGTTCTTCGGGTCGGGCGCGTCCGTCGCCCACGCGAAGGTCACCTTGTCGCCGCGCTGCGGGGGCGTCGTGGAGCCGATCGCGATGCTGCTGCCGGATGCGGCGGCCTCTGAGAGGGGTGGCATTGGTGTTGGGTCCTCTCCGCCCCGAATGCCGTCGCGGCGGCAACCGGGTGAGCAAAGTTGTCTATATAACTTCGCCCCAAGCAAGCCGTCCCACAGCGACGGGCCCGTGAACGACGGGTTGCCGCCGCCCGGGAAGTAGACGGAAATCTGAGGATCACCTGAGCGGGCCGAGTAGCCGAAGTTCGACCTCAATACCCTTCTGAACAGCCATATTCTGAGATCGCCGAGTTCCGCATCGGTCCTTCGAGACAGCAAGAGCCGCATCCCCCCGACCGGCAGCCCCGGGGGATGCGGCGCCGTGCGCACGGCGACGACTCCGGCCTCGCTGTGCACACAACCGCGCCACACCGAGGGCGCACAGCACCCCGGATCCGGCAGCCCAGTGATGGCTGTCCGGCCGCTGCGGTCCAAGCGCCGGCGTGTGCTGATCCGCCGGCAGATACGCGACTTACCGTGGGACGATGGCCGCTTCGCCGCCGGCGGCGATGCCGGTCGCGTTCGTTCCCAGGGGTCCCGGGCTCAGCGGCGCAGCGCCATCTCCCGCTGCATGTGCGACAGTTTCTCCGGATTGCGCACCGCGTAGAACCCGGTGATGAGACCGTCGTCGATCCGCACCGCCATGACGGTGTCGATCGCGCCGTCCTGCCGGATGACCAGCGCCGGGTAGCCGTTGACCTCCGCCGGTAGCAGCGACCACCCTTCGACGGCGATCCTGCCCAGTCCGGCGGCGAGCAGACGGCCCACCTTGTCGGCCCCCACGATAGGCCGCGGGACGGCCTGCTTGAGGCCACCACCGTCCCCCAGGAAGACGACATCCGGCGCGAGGATGTCGAGCAGACCCTGCAGATCGCCCGTATCGGCCGCCCGTTGGAACGCATCGAGCGCGTTACGGGTCTCGGTCGGGGAAACGACCCCGCGCGGCCGGCGCGCCGCGACATGTGCCCGTGCCCGATGCGCGACCTGACGGACCGCGGCCGGGCTCTTGTCGACCGCCTCGGCGATCTCGTCGTAGCCGAGGTCGAACACCTCGCGCAGCACGAACACCGCCCGCTCGGTCGGCGAGAGCGTCTCCAGTACCAGCAGCATCGCCATCGAGACGCTCTCGGCCAGCTCGACGTCCTCGGCCACGTCGGGTGCCGTGAGCAGCGGCTCGGGCAGCCAGGGGCCGATGTAGGACTCCTTGCGGCGGCCGAGCGTCCGCAGCCGGCTCAGCGCCTGGCGCGTGGTGATCCGGACCAGATACGCACGCTGGTCCCGCACCGTACCGAGATCGACACCCGCCCACCGCAGCCAGGTCTCCTGCAGGACGTCCTCCGCGTCGGCAGCCGAGCCGAGCATCTCGTAGGCCACCGTGAACAGCAGATTGCGATGGGCGACGAACGTCTCGGTGGCGGCGTCCACGCGTCCGCCGTCGGCGGGCTGCCCGGCCGTGTCCTCTGTGCGCTCGCTGTGCTCGCTGCTCACCGGCTGCTCCTGCCTGTCCGCTCTCCACCATGCCACGCGCACAAGACGCCGGTCCCCGCGGCTTTGTGACACTCATGGACAGTGCCGCACGTCACACGACCGCCCTGTCACAACCAGCCGGTCGCCGGCATCTCGTGTTCGTTCAGGCAACACCACGAGTGAGGACGAGGTCATGGACGCCCGATTCAACATGTTCGACAACGAGATCTCCGCCAAGTTCGCCAAGCGGTTCGCCAACGCCGGCCTCGTGATCCAGCAGTCGCCGTTGCCCAAGTCCACGCAGGAGCTGGTGTCGCTGCGCGCCAGCCAGATCAACGGCTGCGGTTGGTGCATCGACATGCACACCAAGGAGGCCACGGCCGAGGGGGAAACCGCGGTCCGGCTCCACCTGGTCGCCGCCTGGCGCGAGTCGACCGTGTTCACCGAGGCCGAGCGGGCCGCGCTGGCGCTCGCCGAAGAGGGCACCCGGCTCGCGGACGCCCACGACGGCGTGTCCGACGAGACCTGGGCCCAGGTACGCAAGCACTACGACGACGACCAGGTCGCCGCGCTCGTATCCTTGGTCGCCCTCATCAACGCGGCCAACCGGCTCGCCGTGATCGTGCACCAGCGGGGAGGTTCCTACGAGCCCGGCATGTTCGCCGCCGCGTTCAACTGACCGGCGGACGAATCGGGCCCGGCCCAGGATCGTTCGATTTGGGCCGGGCCCGCGCATGTCCGGGCACGGCTGCACATCTCATGCCCGCGACCCACATTGCGCGCCCTGGGTGCAGCCGACGGCCATTTGCCGGCTCGTTGCCACGCCTAGCGCTCAGGGGTGCATCCGCGCACCCTTGAGGACCTTGTCCACGGCGTTGCGCGGTCCGTAGACGGCCATCCCCACCAAGTCGAGCTGATCGGTGCCGACGGACCGTACAGCCGCCCGGTTGTCCCGGTCATTGCCCGTGCTGAACAGATCCGAGGTGAACACAGCCATCGGCAAGGAACGGGACAGGGCACGACCGTGCGCTGTGGTGAGCATCTCCTTCGTGCCTTCGAAGACCAGAACCGGCTGGCGGAGCATCGGCAGATACGGGGTGCCGTCGGCGTCCGCATAGGGCTCGCCGATCACCTCGGGTGACGCCGTGCCGAGCCCGCTGACGACGAAGGCGGTCACATTCAGCCGCTGCCAGGGTTCCAAGTCGTCCCGCAGCAGTACGGCGATCTTCGTGTCGAAGCGCACAGGCACGTTCTGCGTCTCTGCACCGGTCTCGACCCCGGCCGGGGTCTCGGTCTCATCCTTCGTTCTCATGCTTTGAGACTGCAGGTAGCAGTCCTTCGCCGTCTTGTACGTTGTTTGCATGGTGCACGGGCAGGAGGTCTCTGCGTGGCGCCCCTCGGTCCCGGGCGTCGTGGAGGTCTTCCACGCCCACTTCACCGAGCACGTGTACCCCATGCATGTACATGACGCCTGGACGCTGTTGATCGTCGACGACGGCGCGGTCCGCTACGACCTGGACCGCCATGAGCGCGGCACCCCGAACGACACCGTCAGCCTGCTGCCGCCGCAGGTCCCGCACAACGGCTCGCCCGCCACCTCTCACGGCTTCCGCAAGCGGGTGCTCTACCTCAGCACGACGCAGCTGGACGAGAGCTACATCGGGCCGGCGGTCGACGGTCCGGACCTCACGGATCCCGTTCTGCGCCGACGCATAGGACAGCTGCACACCGCCCTTGCCCGCCGGGGAGACGAACTCGAGGCGGAGAGCCGGCTGGCCCTCATCAGCCAGCGCCTGCGCGAACACCTGCGTCCCAGGACGGCTCTGGTAGGCGTCACGGTTCCGCAGCGTGGCATCGCGCACGACCTGCGTGACCTCCTCGACGAGAGATTCCTCGAAGGCACCACGCTGGAAGAGGCCGCGCGGTCGCTCCACGCACACCCCGCCCATCTCGTACGTGCCTTCAGCGCCGCGTTCGGCATCGCACCGCACCAGTACATGACGTCCCGCCGCGTCGACCTTGCCCGTCGTCTGCTCCTCGACGGACGGCCACCGGGCGAGGTGGCAACCGCGGCCGGCTTCTACGACCAGTCCCACCTCACCCGGCACTTCAAGCGGCTCCTCGGCATCGCCCCGGGTCACTACGCCCGTACGGGAGCCCATCGGCTGAGCAGGAACCGACCGCGCTCGGTGCCGCACGGGCTCTGATACGCCGACGACGTCCGAATCCCGCCAGCATCAGGCACTCCGGGACAGCAAAGTGGGTGGTGGAAGGAATGCTGACCTGAGGAGGCGACGATGACCGCCTGCACGATGATCACCAGCCCGCTGGGCGACCTGCTCCTGGTGGGCGAGGAGACGGCACAAGGGACCACTCTGTCCGCGCTGTCGATGCCCGGCCAGAAGAACGCCCCGGCCATCCCCCCGGACTGGCGCCAGGATCCGGAGCCGTTCGCGGACATCGTCCGCCAGTTGAAGGCGTATTTCGCGGGCGAACTCACGCAGTTCGACATCGCGTTGACGTCGGCCGGCAGCGACTTCCAGCGGCGTGTCTGGCACGCGCTGGAGCAGATCCCGTACGGCAACACCACCACGTACGGGGCTCTCGCAGCGCAGCTCGGCCTGCCGCGCGAGCGGATCCAGGCCCTGGGGGCGGCGATCGGCGCGAACCCGGTGCTGTTGGTGCGCCCCTGCCACCGCGTCATCGGTGCGGATGGCTCGATGCGCGGCTACGCCGGTGGTGTCGAACGCAAGGTGCAGCTCCTCACCCACGAGGGTGCCCTCCAGCCGACCCTCATGTGACCCGCTACGCGCGCATCGCGCACCGGGTCACGGCCCTCGGCAGACGGCGCCGGGGGCCGCCTCACCTCCCGCTATCCCCGTAGAGCGGTGTCCGATTTCCGCCGGACAGTGTGGTCGACAAGGCACAAAGTGGATGGTGAGGACAGTGGACAAGAGACTTCGAAAGGACACAGGACCGATGACGGTCTACACGACCATGGACAGCCCGCTGGGCGAACTGCTGCTGGTGGGCGAGGAGTCGGCCACCGCCAAGGGTGGCACCGCGCTCGCCTCGCTGTCCGTGCCGGGCCAGAAGCGCGGGGCCGTCGTCCGGGACGGCTGGATCGAGAAGCCGGAGGCGTTCACCGAGATCGTCGCCCAGCTGCGCTCGTACTTCGAGGGCAGACTGACCCGCTTCGACATCGAGTACGTCACGAGCGGCTCGGAATTCCAGCGGCGGGTGTGGACGGCGGTGGCGGCCATTCCGTACGGCGCCACCCTCACCTATGGGGACATCGCCCGGCAGATCGGTGCCTCGAGGGCCGCGGTACGCGCGGTGGGCACGGCGATCGGGGCGAACCCGCTGCTGATCGTGCGTCCCTGCCACCGTGTGATCGGCGCCGACGGTGCGCTGACCGGTTACGCGGGCGGCCTGGAGCGTAAGCAGCATCTCCTGGACCTGGAGAACGTCCTCCTGGGCGCCTGACAGACCGTCGTCCGGTTTCCGCGCCCACGGCCCGCGCGCCTGCGGAGTCCGGACGGCGCTACCCACCGATCCAAGGAAGCCCTTGTCATGATCCACACCACCCTGCTCTCGGGTCCGGTCGCCGGCCGGGTCGCCGACACCGACTGGAGCGCGCTGGTCTCCGAGCTCAACGAACACGGCAACGCGCTCACCGACCGGATCCTCACCCCCACCGAATGCCAGGAGATCGCAGCCCTATACGGCGATCCGGCCCATTTCCGTACCACCGTGGACATGTCCCGCCACCGCTTCGGCTCGGGCCAGTATCGGTACTTCACCCACGATCTGCCCGGCATCGTACGGGAGTTGCGCGAGGCGTTCTACCCGCGCCTGCTGCCCATCGCCCGCGAGTGGGCCAACAAGCTCGGCAAGCCCGCCCCCTGGCCCCACGAGCTGTCCGAGTGGCTTCGCATGTGCCATGCGGCCGGGCAGGCCAAGTCGGCGCAGATCCTGTTGCGTTACGGCCCGGGTGACTGGAACGCCCTGCACCGCGACGTGTTCGGCGACATGCTCTTCCCGCTCCAGGTCGTCGTCGGCCTCGACGCGCCCGGCGTCGACTTCACCGGCGGCGAGTTCCTCATGACCGAGCAGCGTCCGCGCGCCCAGTCCCGCGGCTCGTCCACCACCCTCCCGCAAGGACACGGTCTGGTCTTCACCACCCGCGACCGCCCGGTCGCCACCAAGAGGGGCTGGTCGAACGGGCCGATGCGGCATGGCGTCAGTACCGTCCGTTCCGGCCGACGGCACACGCTCGGCCTCGTCTTCCACGACGCCGCATGACCGTAGTCTCCGAGGACGCACCGGAGCACACCCACACCCTGATCGGCCCGGACGAGCAGCCCTACGAGAGCCCGACGAAGGGCACGCTCGGCGGCCATCGCCGCAGCCGCGTGTACGGGCGCCTGGACTGCGCGTCCGCGCTGCGGTCCATCGCCCGCGGCCACTACGTCACCCAGCGGGTGTTCTTCGCCGACGAGGCCACCGCGATCGCGGCCGGTTACCGACCTTGCGCCGTGTGCCTGCCGGTGAAGTACGCCCGCTGGAAAGCATCCCGAGAAGGCTCCATCGCCTCATGACATGGGCGCTCCCGCGCGCCTTTCATCGACAAGGCCGAGATCCCGTGTACGGCAGCGAGCCCACCGAGGCCGCGTGGCTCTGATCAGCCTGCCGACCGGGCCATGAGACGCACATGGCGGTGATGCGGTCCTTGCCCGAACAGCCTGGGGCCGTGGGCGACGGCACCATGAGGTGGATCAACGCAGCTTGCCTGCATTTCTCCAGTTATTCCGACTTCGCCCCATATTGACAACTCCATCCTGTACGTGTCTCACGTCTCTTGTACATGAACGGCCGACAGGCCCTGCATCGCCAGACGATGCCTGAGAAAGCTGAGCTGCCATCACCGCCGGCGCTCCCGCAGAAACGCGAACGGGCCCCGGACCGCTGGGTCCGGGGCCCGCTCCCCCCACTCGCCGCCTGTCAGATCACTGCGTCACAGCTCGTTCCCACGGCACAGTCGCCGTCATGGGGTCGGATCGAACCGGTCCGCGATCTGACTCGGAGCAGGGCCTAGCGGTGGCAGCCCCGGTGGCCGGGGTGCCAGATGTTCGCCATGTGGCCACGCTGCCAGCGGCCGTGCTCGAAGTGGGCCGGGACCCACACCCGGGTGAAGTAGCCGCGGTCGTGCCAGCAGTTCCGGCCGCGATCCGGACCGGGGTGCGACGGGCCGTGGTGGGCCGGGGCGGCAGAGGCACTGCCGACCGCGCCGAACAGCGCCCCAGCGGTCATCGCAATCGTCGCAGCACCGAGGGCCGCGGCCCGCTTGAACGTGTCAGTCATTCCAGGTGTCCTTTCCATACAGGGCGCGATGCCCCGTCAGGCCTCCCGGCCGGGTTGGGGCCGGTACGGATCTGATCCTGCACCGCCGGAACGCCTGAAACAGAAAAAGACTCCCTTCATTACTCAATGCTCATTACACTCTCATTTGCCTTAAATGCTCACATGATCCGACTGTGGTGAATTGGGAGGCCATCGGAAACTGACACGGCGCCAGGCATCAGGCACACACCCACAATTGCCGGACGGGCCGCCTCGGCGCTCGACGGCCGGTCCGGCGCCTGATGGAAAGAACCGCGGACGACTTCCCGGACCCCGCTACGTGCCGCCCAGCGTCGGGGCTCGGGGCACCGTGGGCTTCGCGCAGTGACTGCCGAGCCGCAGGGGTCAAACCTTCGCCGGGTGCCGGACCCGCACGCTACGTGCTCACGTACGGGTCCGGCATGCCTCAGGCGGCGTCTTCGGCCAGGGTCTCCCGGATCATGACCGCCGCGCGCTCCGCATCCGCCTTCGAGACGTCGAGGTGGAAGACGAACCGGATCTGCGGCCCGCCTGCCGTGCACAGCACGCCCCGGGCCGCCAGCCGCTGAACCAGGTCCGGCGTCGTAAGGCCCCCGACGGGACGCGCGAACACCATGTTGGTGCGCGCCGCGCCGACCTCCAGCCCCGGCACACCGTCGAGGATCTCGGCGAACAGTGCGGCGTTCGCGTGGTCGTCGGCCAGCCGGTGGACATGGTGGTCCAGCGCGTAGGACGCGGCCGCCGCAAGGACGCCCGCCTGCCGCATGCCGCCGCCCAGGGCTTTGCGCCACCGCTTGGCCTGGCCGATGAACTCCGGTGAACCCAGTAGCACCGAGCCCACCGGCGCCCCCAGGCCCTTGCTGAAGCACACCGACACGCTGTCGAAGTGCTCCGCGATCTTCCGCGCCCCGTCGTAGGGATCGCCGCCGCCGGCCACCGCGGCGTTGAACAGCCGGGCCCCGTCCAGATGCGTCGCCAGTCGGTGCTTACGGGCCAGGGCCGTGGCTGCCTGGAGGTACTCAGGGGCGATCACCGTGCCGCCGAACGTGTTCTCCAGACACAGCAGCCGAGTGCGCGCGAAGTGCGGATCGTCCGGCTTGACGGCCGCCTCGATGTCCGACAGATCGAGCGTTCCGTCGCTCTGGTGCGGCAGCGGCTGCGGCTGGATCCCGCCGAACGCGGCCGCTCCGCCGCCCTCGTGGCTGTAGAGGTGGGCGTTCGCCCCGGCGATGTACTCCTCGCCCCGCCCGCAGTGGCTGAGGAGGGCGCACAGATTGCTCTGGGTGCCGGACGAGACGAACAGCGCGGCCGGGAAACCGAGCAACTGCGCCACGCGCTCCTGGAGCGCGTTGACGGCGGGATCGTCGCCGAACACGTCGTCGCCCACCTCGGCCTGTGCCATGACGGCACGCATCTCTTCGGTGGGACGGGTGACGGTGTCGCTGCGGAGATCTATGACGTGGTCCATGCCTCTTTCCTACCGGACCACCCCTGTGCGACCGCCTCCGGGGCCAGCCGGCGGCCACCAGCTCGGGCTCCGGTCTTCTGGCGTGCCCCTCACCGGGCAAGGGGCGTACGCCCCACTCACGCCGGCAGGACACCTGGCTGGAGCACCGTCACTCCACCGCCGGCCACACCTCCGGACCGCCACCCTGCCACTCGATCAACGGTGACATCGCCACATCCAACTCATCCAGGTCGTCAAGCCCGGCGCGCTGCAAGTACACAGTCAGCTCATGCAGCGAGTACGCGGTACCCAGGACGTCGTCCCCCACCATCACCTGTCGACCGCCTTTCGCATGCGGCGGGGAAACGATCACGCGAGACTCGGTCATAACCTCAGCCTCGGCGACCGACGGATTCCCTGCACACCAAAGACGCCCGTCAGTGGAAGCGCCCGCCCTTGATCCCTCTGCCCGCCGCGCCGCCTCCGGCCCGCGACCAGGCAGGAGCCTTCTCAAGCCAAGAGGTCGCCGAGCCCGTACGGCAGCCGCGGCACTGCGCCGTACGCGGACTACGGCAGCCAGATGTCACGAATGCCGAGCGGGCTGGAACCGGCGTGGCCCCGCCAGAGCACGTCACGCGCGTTCCCGGGTCCGTCGGCCAGCTCTCAGGCAGAGGTCCCTGGCAACACCCTGAACCAGATTGCGGGGACCGTCTCCGGCCACCGCCTTGCCGTCGGGATCAGGCGCGATCCGTCAGTTCCTCTGCGAAAACCTGCGACAGCGGCTGCGGTCCTACGTATTGCTGACAGTTGCACTGGCCGGACTCGTAGCGCAGGGGCTTCTTGTTCTCGTCCCAGGCCGTTGGCACCTCGACGCGTTCGTGGCACCGGCCCTGCTTGTCGTGCTTGGCGAGATGGTGCGTGCATCCGCACACCGGCTCCGGCGGCTTCTGCGCCGCTTCAACAGCCAGTCGTTCCTGCTTCGCCGCCTCCAGCAACTGCAATTTGCGCTCATGGCGATTGCGCAGCGCGCTGCGGATGTTGTCAGCCGCCCAAGCGAAGCCGCCCGTCCAGAAGACGATGAGAACCCACCAGAACCAGTCCACCGGCAGCCCCTTCCCCCTGTATCTGCTGCGGGTCAGCATAGATGGCGCATCCAAGGCCTTCACCTTGTCGTAACTACCTCAGAGTTCGCTGTTACAGCTGAGACAACACCAGCCATGCGGATGACCCGGTCGCGGGTTGGCCACAGGCGGAGGCGTGGATCGGGCAGGACGGTCGCAGAGTTCGTCGACGTACGTGCGCACATTCACCTCGGGCAGTGTCCAGGGCAGGAAAACGACCCTGTAGATGATGGGGGCCACCACTCGGTCGATGACGTCGTCGCCGCTGAAGGTGCTGCCGGGCCGGGAGGCGAACCCGGCCGCTTCCGCCCGCCGGCCGCAGTCCGAATCGTGCTCCCCGGCTGCGGCCGCCCCGCCGCGCAAGAGGGCGGCGTTCACCGGCCTGCTGTAGTGGCTGAGCATCTCCTGAGCCCATGCGGTCAGATCGGCGCGGAGGTTTCCAGTGTCAGGAAGGCCGCGGTCCGGGTCGAGCCCGTACGCCGGGGCGAAGGACCTGGGCTTTCTCAGCATCGCCAACACGGCTCCGCTCGTACTGGGCCCCGTCCTGACGGGGCTGCTGGTGGTTCGGTTACCGCCCCCTGTTCGCGACGTCGTGGCGCTGGTGGTCATTGGGCTCTCCTTCGGTCACCGGGCGTGAGAGTGAACGGCACGGTGATCACGTCACCGTCGGCGAGTCGGAACTGCGCCCACAGCCGGTAGGTCCCGGCGGTGGGGAACTCGACCTGCACATCGAGCTCGGGGCCGAAGGTCTGGCCGGGCAGCGCGAACACCGGGCGGCCGTCTGCGTCTGTGACCTCGGCGTGCTCGTGGGCGAACGTCTGCCCATCGGCGCGCATGATCACGACGTGGCCGGCGGCGGCGAGGTAGGGCTGAAGGTCGTCAACCGGGCGGCCCGTGGCGGCGTCGCTGAATGTGTACCGCAGGCCGCTGTGCATGCCGACCTCGGCTTGGCCGTCGAGCCGTACGCGATCGCCGTCCACGACAGCGCTGCGTGGGCCCTCGGCGACGGTCACCGATGCGGGGGCGCTACCGACGACGGTGAGCACCTGCCGGGAGTGGACGTCGGCCATCCGGCCCTGACGGCGGAACTCGGTGTTGACGATGTACCGCCCGGCTGTGGGGAAGGTGATGTCCACCGCGAACTGCCCGGCCCGGCCCCGTCGCCGCCTTCTCGGCCGACAGCACCTCGGCGAACACGTGCTCGATGCCGACCTGCTCGGCGATCGCCGCAGCGGTGGCCGCCTTGTCGCCGGTGAGCATCCACACCTGCACGCCCAGCGCCTTCAGTTGGGCGACGGCCTCGGCCGACTCCGCCTTGACCGTGTCCGCCACGGTGAGCACGGCGGCGGCAGCCCCGTCAACGGCGACGAACATCGGCGTACAACCGGCCGCAGCCTCTGCGTCGATGCCGTGCCCGGGAACGGCGTCGAAGGAGCGCAGCGCCGGAAGGTCGAGGAAGCGAGCGGTGGCGGCGGCGACGATCGCCTCACCGACCGGATGTTCGCTGCCGGTCTCGGCCGCCGCCACGAGAGCCAGGACGTCGTCCTCGGTCCAGCCACCGGTGGTGGTGACGCCGGTCAGCGCCGGCTTGCCCCGGGTGATCGTGCCGGTCTTGTCGAGGACCACGGCGGTGACCCGTCGCGCCGTTTCCAGCGCGTCCCCGTTCCCGATGAGGATGCCCAGCTCCGCGGCGCGGCCGGTGCCGACCATCACCGCCGTCGGCGTGGCGTCCTCTCGGGGATGGTGGGGCGCTGGACGGGCCGGGAGCGGGGCAACCGCTCCCGGGCCGCGGTCGGGTTCTCGCGACGCGCGGCTGGTGGCATCGCGTCGCCGGGCCGGGGCCTCAGCAGTGGGCGTACTCGTGCGGGCGCAGCAGCATGGCCGCGGCCATCGCCGGGAGCATGAGCAGGTGGCCCCACAGCATCAGGGCGCCGGTGTCGATGAGTTCGAGCGCCAGCGGGACGAACAGCACCAGGAAGGGCACGTACATGGCCGCGCCCATCTCGGCGATGGGCCGCCAGCGGTGGCCGCGGAACTTCATCCACGCGGACATGGCCACCGTCATGTTCGTCGCCATGATCAGCGCGCCGGTGTACGGGTTGTGCATCAGTCCGGCGGCGCCGAGGGCGTCGAGGACGAACATCCACACCGGGTGCAGGACCACCATGCCGACGGCCATCGCCACGACCATCTCGGCGAAGTGCCGGGCGAATCTCCTGGCGCTCAGGCGGGGGCCGTTGAACGCGACGGCGTCGGTGGGCGTGGGTACTGCGCTCGGGGTGGCGGGTTGGCTGTGCATGGCACGTCTCCAGGGATGGGTGCGGGTCACGGGACGAGGGCGTAGCCGGCTTCGTCGACTGCGGCGGCGATGTCGGCACGGTCGACCGGCTGGGAGGCGGTGACGGTGCCGCTGCCGCTGGCCAGGTCGACGGTGACGGACTCGACGCCGGCGACGCTCGAAATCTCCTCGGCGACGGCGCGGACGCAATGCGCGCAGGTCATACCGGTGACCTCGAAGGTGGTCGAGCCGATGAAGGTACGGGGGGTGCCGGAGAGCAAGGGGAACTCCTCGATGTGTCGGTGGTGGCGGTGCGGTCAGGTAGAAGAGTCGGTCCGGGGCGGGTCCGTCTCACCGGGGAAATCGCCGGGTTTTCGCTGGGATCGGCCGGGCCGGTGGCTCTGACCGGCGGGAGCGCGGGAGGTGGCGCCGGTGCCGGACGTGGCATCGGGCGGAGTAAAGATGGTTGGCGGGGGGCAGGCAGGACGTGCTGCGCTTCCCTTGGGCGAGGTGGCGAGGCAACGGAGAGCCGGCGCGCGTGGCGGCGACCACCGCAGGTCAGGGGGGCCGCCGCAGGCCGCGACTGGTCGGAGTCAGGGGGTGGGTGCGAGCCCAGCCCGGCGTGCCGAGCACGGCGTGCCGGAGCGGGCCGATCTTCGCCTTCGCGTCGGCGAGGCCGCCGGCCATGTCACCGGCGATCAGCACCGTGCGGCCCACGCCTTCATCGCCGAGGGGACGAGGCCTGCGAATCCTGCATCCGCCAGGCGACCACGACCAGCCAGATCATCCACGCCACGTCCAGGACGAAGGCCAGCACGATTGCGATCGTCTCCGTTCCCGAGAATCCCTCGTAGCCGACCACCCAGCCCTGCACCAGATAGGCGAGGCCGGAAAGCCCCATCAGGTGGGCGATCGGCCGCGGAATCCAAGCCGTGCGCAACACCGCGACCGCGAACAGGAGCAAGGCGAGGCCAAGGGCGAAGTTCTGGTAGCTCCTCACCCCCCACTCAAGCCAGCGCATCGCCTCGGCCGTCGCGAAGCGCGCCGCCTTCTCGTTGTCCGGGGCGCTCGCCCACGCGTTCACGGCCCGCTTGAGGGCGACCCCGTCGACTGCCTGGAGGACGCCGTACAGCGCCAGCGTCGCCACCGCCGAAGCGGCACCGAAACGACCCGCCCATCTCGCTGTTCCGGCCTGAACATCCAGGGCGAGGAACAGGGCGATCAGCCCCGCGAGGAAGACCGCCATGCCCACGAACTGGCCGAGGTGCACGAGTGTCCAGATCCCGCTGTGGGCGTACTCGGTGAACACGGCGGGGTGGTCGTTCGCGTCCCCGCCGGCGTGGAGCTGGGTGACCCCGATGTACAGGAGTTGTCCCACGAGCAGCAGCGTGGCGGACAGGCGCAGCGACGCGCGACGCGCCAGGGGTTCGGTGTGCGCCGGGTTGGCGCTCAGGGCGGGAAATGTACTGGACATGGCAGGTCTCCAGTCGGCGTTGCGGGATGGAAGGTGGCACGAGACGAAGACGGGGGCCACCTCGTCGCCATCGGGGCGATCTACTCGGTGACAGCGCGCCGGCAGTGGGCGCAGGTCATGCCCTCTGCCTCGAACGTGGTCGAACCGATGAAGGTGCTGGACAACGAGGGGGACTCCTTGAGGCGCCGGTCGTGGTGCCCGGTCAGGCATAAGAGTCGGTGCGGAAGTGGATGCGTCTCACCGGCGAAATCGCCGGGTTTTCCGCCTGGATCGGCCAGGTGGGTGTCGATACGCTCCCTGCGCGAGGCCAGCGACGGCGGCGCCCGGGCGAGAAGCGCCCCCTGCCGCGATGAGTTCCAGCCGGACCGGGAGTCTGTACCGGTGACCGTCGTAAGACGTCGTACGACGCTGCCCGGCACGAGACACCACGGAGGACACCATGACGACCACGCCGGACGACCCGACCACCGCGCTGCCCGGCCGCCCGCCCGTCGTCGACCTGGCCACCTGGCAGGCGGCCCGCGACGAGCTTCTGGTCCGCGAGAAAGCCCACACCCGCGAGGGCGACGCCATCGCCGCGGCCCGCCGCCGACTGCCCATGGTGGAGTTCGACGGGACGGTCGAGGTCGTCGGACCCGACGGCCCGGTCCCGTTCCTGGACCTGTTCCAGGGCCGCGACGAGCTCGTGGTCTACAAGCACATGTGGCACGACGGCGCGCCGCACCAGGGGCAGTGCGAGGGCTGCACCACCACGGCCTGGCACCTGCAGGACGCCGTCTACCTCAACGCCCGCGGCGTCTCGTTCGCCGTCCTGACCTCGGGCCGCCCGGACGAGGTGGCCTCCTACGTCGAGTTCATGGGCTACACCCAGCCCTGGTACTCGGTGCGCGACGTGGACGCGCCGGTCGGCCGCAGCATGGGTCACATCACCTGCTTCCTGCGCGACGGCGACCGCGTGTTCCTCACCTACTCCACTACGGGCCGCGGCAATGAACGGGTCAACGGGTCCCTCGGCCTGCTCGACATGACCCCCTACGGCCGCGGCGAGACATGGGAGGACAACCCCGAAGGCTGGCCCGAGGGGCACAACGCGTGCTGGTCCTGGCGCTCGGACGCGGACGGGAAGGCCACCTGGGGCCCGACCAGCCGCCCCGTGCCGCAGTGGACCCGCCCCTGCGCGACCCCCGTGGACACCCTCGGCCGGCACGGTCACCACCACTGACGCGCCTTCGTCGACGGTGTCGGGTGCCGGGCGGAACCTCCGGACGATACGAACGGCCCGCACGCGCTCGATCAGGGCGCGGTTCGCTCGGAAGGTGCAGGACTCCTGGTAGGAGAGGGACTCTCTGGGCGGGCCAGTCCTCCCAGGTGTCCGGGTGCGCATTGCGTCCCAGTGCCCGCCCTGTACTCGTCCTGCCCTGCTCATGGCCGGGCTGGTGATCGTCCCTCGCGACGGCACTTCTCCCCCGGTTCGACGACGACCGACGGACAGTGGACGCTGCCGGCGCCGCTGCTCCCGGCGGCGGGCGCCGGGACCCGTCCGGAGCGTTCGGTACCGTTGGCCTCGTGCTGGCCGGACGGGATCCCGAACGCGCGGCGATCGCCGCCCTGCTCGACGCCGCCCGCACCGGCAGCGGCGGTGCGCTGGTGGTGCACGGCGTCGCCGGGGTCGGCAAATCGACGCTGCTGGCCGACGCGCTGGCAACCGCCTCGGACCTTCGGGTGTTGCGCACCTCCGGCGTGGAGTCCGAATCACCGCTGGCCTTCGCCGCGCTGCAACGGCTGCTGTGGCCACTGCGCACCCGCATCGACTCCCTGCCCGCGCCACAGGCATCGGCGCTGCGCGCGGCGATGGGTGAGGCCGAAGGCGAGGGCGACCGCTTCCGGGCGTTCCTCGGCACGCTGAGCCTGCTCGCCGACGCCGCCGAACAGGCGCCGCTGCTGGTCGTCGTCGATGACGCGCACTGGCTCGACGAAGCGTCGGCCGCGGCGCTGCTGTTCGCCGCTCGCCGGTTGCAGGCCGAGCGCGTGGCGCTGCTGTTCGCCGCCCGCGACGGCGATGCCCGACGCTTCGACGCCGATGACCTGCCCACCGTCGTACTCGGCGGTGTGACGGGCACCGACGCCGACACGCTGCTGTCCGCCCGCGCCGGGACCGACATCGACCCAGCGGTGCGCGAGCAGCTGGTCGCGGGCACCGGCGGCAACCCGCTCGCGCTGGTCGAGCTGGCCGGGGTGCTCACCGCCGACCAGCTGACCGGCCAGGCGCCGCTGCCCGGCCCACTGCCACTGACCGGCGGCGTGGAGCGCGCCTTCCTCCACCGCTACCGCAGCCTCGATGAACCCGCCCAACGGTTCCTGCTGGTCGCCGCGACCGACGACACCGCCCGACTCACCGTCGTCCGCGACGCCGCCGAACGCCTCGACGCCGCTGATACCGCTCTGGACGTGGCAGAGCGGTCCGGATTGCTGCGCGTGGACGGCGACACCGTCACCCTCTACCACCCGCTGGTGCGCTCGGCGGTCTACCGCGCGGCCACCAGTGCGCAACGCCGCGCCGTACACCGTGTACTCGCCGACGTCTTGACCGGCGACCCGGAGCGTCGGGCCTGGCACCTGGCTGCCGCAGCCGACCGGCCCGACAAGGACGTCGTCGCCGCCCTCGACGGAGTCGCCGAGCGCGCCGCGGCCCGCGGTGGCCACGAGGCGGCGGCCGCCGCACGGGCCCGCGCCGCCGAACTCACCGTCGGCGGTGAGGCCCGCGGCTGGCGGCTGTACCTGGCCGCCTCCTCGGCCTGGCTGGGCGCGCACCCGTCGCGCGCCTCGGCACTCGCCCGGGCCGCCGCGGCGGATGTCACCGATCCGCTGCTGCGGGCGCAACTGCTCGCGTTGCAGGGACAGATCGAATGGAACACCCGCTCCCTCAACGACGGCTACGACCTCGTCCTGCAGGCCGCCGAACTCGCCGCCGACGCGGACCCGGCGCTCGCGGCTCAGCTGGCCATGCTCGCCGCGTCGCTGGCGGCGTTCGGCGCCCGAACCCGATCTCCTCGCACGGTGAACCCGACCGCTTTCGTGGCCGAGCCGGCGCCGGACGCGCCGACCCGGGTACGGGCCGCCTGGGCCCTGCTCCAGGGGTTCGGCGCCGTCGCCCAATGCGACTGGGCGACCGCCGCGGAGTCCTTCCGGTGCACGTTCGTCCTCACCGACGCTGACCCCGTCGACGACCATATGCTGCAGCCCAACCTGGGCATCGCCGCGATGCTGATCGACGACGACGAGCGCGGACTGCGGCTGCACGAGCAGCAACTGACCGCCGCCCGCCGCGCCGGCACACTGAACATGGTCGAGCACGCCCTCACCCGCGGCGCCCACTTCCAGATCGCGACCGGCGCCTGGTCGAAGGCCGCCGCTGCCGCCGCCGAGGCGCTGCCGCTGACCGTCGGTACCGGTCACCCGGGGCTGAGCGCACTGCCCACCGCGCAACTCGCCCTGGTCACGGCGCTACGCGGAGACGACGCCGCCGACCACCATCTGGACAAGGTCGCCGAGATCCGGGACAAGCACCCGGTCGGCATCACCGACGGCCTTGTCGCCGACCTGGCGCACTGGGCCCGCGGACTGCGCAGCGCGGCACAGCCGGCCACCGCGCTGCACCACCTCGGGCAGATCGAAGGGCCCGTCTGGCGCCGCCTGGCCGCCCTCGACCTGTTCGACACAGCCGTACGCGGCGACCGCCAGGATCTCGCCCGCACCTGGCTCGCCGAGCTGGAGCAGTTCGCGGCAGGCACCGATCTGCCGGCGGCGGCCGCGGTCGTCGAGCACGGCCGCGCGCTGCTCGCCGACGACGGCGACGCCGAGACCCACTTCCGGCGGGCACTCGCCGCGCACACCGACTCGCCGCGGCTGCGCGACCGGGCCACCACCCATCTGGCCTTCGGCGAGCACCTGCGGCGCGCCCGCCGCCGGGTCGACGCCCGCGATCACTTGCGCACGGCGCTGGCGCTGTTCGAGGACCTGGGCGCCACGCCGTGGGCCGAGCGGGCGACGCAGGAACTGCGCGCCTCCGGGGAAACCGCCCGCCGCCGCGACGAAACCACCGCCACCGAGCTCACCCGGCAGGAACGCCAGGTAGCCGCTCTGGTCCGGCAGGGGCTGTCGAACCGGGACGTTGCCGCACAGCTGTTCGTCAGTCCACGCACCGTCGACTTTCACTTGCGAAACTGCTACGCTAAGTTGGGCGTCAGCTCCCGTGCCGAGCTCACCGCTCTCCGCCTCGACCTGTGATCGGCGAAGCTCCGCCCCGCAATTGAGGACCGTAGCGGTCGCTCCCGGGCGGCAGCGGTGTGCTGCCGTGATCCGGCCAAGCCCATGAGGAGACGATCAGCGAATGCGGGCCACCGCGGCGTAGATGCCACTGCCTTCGAGCGACGGCGTCGTGGCGGGGCTCTTGAACCACTCGGGGGCTGTCACCAGGCCGGGATCCAGGAGGTCCAGGCCGTCGAAGAAGCGGCCAACCTCACCTCGGGTGCGGAAACCGAGCCGAATGCCGCCCTTCGCATACTCGGCGGTTACCTGCTCGGCGAGTTCCGGATAAAGATCGGATGCGGCGTGCGACAGAACGAGGTGACTGCCCTGCGGCAGGGCCGCGAGCAGAGCACGCACGATCTCGTACGGGTCCTGGTCGTCCGGGATGAAGTGCATGAGTGCGATCAACGAGAGCGCGATGGGGCGTTCGAAGTCGAGCACGCTTCGGGCATGCTCGACGATCTGTGCCGGTCGGCGTACATCGGCCTGGATGTAGCCGATGCGCCCCTGGGGGTGACCGGCCAGCAACGCCTCTGCGTGCCGCAGCACGATGGGATCGTTGTCGCAGTACACGACCTTGGCACTCGGCACGATGCGCTGGACGACTTGGTGCAGGTTGGGTTCGGTGGGAATGCCCGCGCCGATGTCCAGGAACTGGTCGACGCCCTGCGTGGCGAGCCACCCAGCCGCCCGGTGCATGAACTCACGGTTCTGGCGGGCGGCGTCCCGTGCCTCGGGCGGCAGTTTCTCGCCCACCGCCTTGTCGACGGGATAGTTGTCCTTGCCGCCGAGGAGCCAGTCGTACACCCGCGCCGGATGCGCCTTGCTGGTATCGATGTGCACAGAGCCGGGTGTATCGGCCATCATGACGGACTCCCGTTGCCTGAGTGGATCAATCGATCACCGCAGTCTGGCACATCATCTGCCCGGCGCCTGCGTAGAGTTGACGGAGGCAGCACTCTCCAGCCATCGGCGCGTCCGAGCCCGGGCACATGCCG
The DNA here is from genome assembly GCF_053598275.1 of Streptomyces sp. NPDC001156. Classification (NCBI taxonomy): domain Bacteria; kingdom Bacillati; phylum Actinomycetota; class Actinomycetes; order Kitasatosporales; family Streptomycetaceae; genus Streptomyces; species Streptomyces sp. NPDC001156. Next base: position 62,647 of record NZ_JBSFJX010000041.1, read on the forward strand.
CACCAGGCAGATACCCGCACCGCCCCATTCCCCCACGGCAGCTGCCGACTTGATCGCTGTCCCGAGGTTGCCCGGAGCCATGCAATCGGTCGTTACCGGCCACTCCCCCAAGGGGATCAAACACGAGCGCGCCCCGGACTATTGTGTCCGGGGCGCACTCAAATCCCCTTATTCGCCGTCAGATCACCGCTTCACCGATCGTCGGGACAGCGCAGGCAATGGTTTGAATCCTCCCCCAGTTGAAGCAGGGGGATTCCTGGCTCACGTTGGCTGCGGGTCAGCGACCAGCAGCTCTTACACGATCAACACCAGCCGGGTTGAAACCAGCCCGGTTT
>NZ_JBSFJX010000042.1:0-62804 GCF_053598275.1 Streptomyces sp. NPDC001156
ACGCGGGAGACCAGTGCATCCACCACCGTTCGGGATGCGCCAGTTGACCAGGATTGGGTACAAGACTCACTCCTGCTCACTGACTAGGAACGGTATGAAGCCGGGACGTCGGATACGGGACGTGCACTCCTGCGCCGCGCATCCGGGCTCTCGTCGCCCCTGATGCTCTTTCAGGTGTGGTGTTGGTTATGCCAGTTGGTCAACTTCCCGTCACTCGATCACTGTCTCCCCGCAAGTCTTCCTTGTTGCGCCGGACATGTGCCCTTACGAAGCTCGCCATTCGTGCATCCCGCAAGGAGAGGCACGGACTAGGAGGAACAGATGTCTCGTCTGAGGATGGCGACCGCCGCAGCGACCGCTCTGGTGCTGTCGCTGGCCGGCAGCAGCCTGGCGAGCGCCGCACAGGCGGCTCACGGCGGCCAGGGGCCGGTGCTCAAGGCACGCTCCGACCGTTACACGGCCCACGCGGGCCGGACGTTGACCGTGCACGGACGCGGCTTTCTGGCCAACGACAGCGGCAAGCCGGCGACCCTCGTCTCGCACACCAGGACCGCTCACGGCACCCTGACGGTCGATCAGGGCGGTTCGTTCAGCTACACCCCGGACCCCGGATTCACGGGCACCGACAGCTTCGACTACACGGTCAGCGACGCAGTCCGGCTGTACCGGACCCACCTGCCGGCGCTCGCCACCGTCGGCGGGGTGAAGATCTCGGGCGGCGCCTACGGCTCGTCGCTCTACCAGGTGCCCGGCTCGAAGAACGAGTTCTACGGGATCACCGACCGCGGCCCGAACGTGGACACCCCCGACGGCCGCAAGGCGCTCCCGCTCCCGGACTTCGTCCCGACGCTCGCCAAGATCCGTCTCGTCGGCACCAAGGCCGAGGTCCTCAAGACGATCCCGCTGCGTGCCGCCGACGGCACCCCGTACAACGGGCACGTGAACACCCAGGCGAACACCGGTGAGTCGCTGATCGACCTGGCTGGCAACGCGCTGCCCGCCTCGCCGTACGGCTACGACCCCGAGGGCCTGGTCGTCATGCGGGACGGCACCTTCTGGGTGTCCGACGAGTACGGGCCGTTCATCACGCACTTCTCCCGCGACGGCCGGGCGATCGAGCGCCTCTCCCCGTTCGACGGCTCGCTTCCCGCCGAACTGGCGGCCCGGGTGCCGAACAAGGGCATGGAGGGACTGACCATCACGCCCGACGGCAGCACGCTCGTCGGCATGATGCAGTCCGCGCTCCAGCAGCCCGACCTGCCGGCCGGCGTCAAGACCAAGAACGTCACCGCGCTGCGCATCGTGACGTACAACCTGCGCACCCACGCGACGCACGAGTACGTCTACCTTCTCGACGACCCGAAGGTGAACAGCGGCGCGGTCAGTGAGATCACCGCGCTCAGCAACACCACCTTCGCCGTGGACGAGCGGGACGGCAACATGGAGCCCGGCGCGTTCAAGAAGCTCTTCAAGATCGACATCAGCGGTGCGACCGACGTCGGTCCCTCCGCCAGGGTGCCGGGCGCCACGTACGACGCGGCCAAGGGCGGACTGCTCGTCGGCCCGAAACACCAGACCATCGACGCGTACGTCGGCGACGGCAACACCGCCACGGCCCAGGCCGCGCTGAAGGCGGCCGGTGTCACCCCGGTCACCAAGAGCTCGTACCTGGACCTGGGCGCACTGGTCACCCAGCTCGACCCGACCGGCGGCTTCTTCGGTCACGACAAGGTCGAGGGCGTCGCTACCACCGACGGCGGCCGCACGCTCGTCATCAGCAACGACAGCGACTTCGGCGTCGACGGCGTCTCCAACACCGCCGCGCCGTACACCCTGCACTCCAAGATCCTCCCCGACGGACAGCAGGACGACGGCGAGTACCTGGCCGTCGACACCACCAAGCTGCCCGCCGGGACCAGCACGGCCACGGTCACCTTCACCGTTCGGTGACGGCACCCCGTAACAGCGGCTGAGGGCTACAGCCCCGGTCGCGCCCCGGCACCGCCACCGGAGCCGCACGACCGTCCGCGCCCGTCGCACACGGGCGCCGGGACCGTGCGGCTCCGGGCCGCGGGCGGTCACCGCTGGCGCGCGCAGATGCAGGCAGCGCATCAGGCGGTGCGCTTGCGTGCCGCTGTCTTCTTCGCCGGCGCCTTCTTCGCCGTCGTCTTCTTCTGCGCGGTCTTCTTCGCCGTCGACTTGGCGGACGTCGTCTCCTTCGACGCCGTGGTCTTCGACGCTGCCGTCGTCTTCGCCGGAGCCGTCTTCTTCCCCGTGGACGCCGACTTCGCCGTGGTCCTCCCGGTCGTGCTCTTCTTCTGCTCCGTCTTCCCCGCCGCGGCCTTCTTCGTCGTCGTCGTCGACTTCTTGCCGCCGACCTCCTTCGGCGCCGTACGCGCCGCCTTCCGGGTCGGCAGGCGTCTGACTTCGGCCTCCTCGGCTTCCCCCGCCTCCTCGCCCCGTGACCGCCGCGCCGCGTGCACGCTCTTCTCCAGGGCCGCCATCAGGTCCAGGACCTTGCCGCCCTCCGGTTCGGGCGCGGACGGGAGCTCCTTGCCCTCCGCCTTCGCGGTGATCAGCTCCTCGAGTGCCGCGCGGTACTGGTCGTGCAGTTCGTCCACGTCGACCTCACCCAGCGCGTCCATCAACGCGTCCGCCAGGTCCAGCTCCTTGTCCCGGACGGTGACGCCGCTGTCCGGAGCCACCTCTTCCGGCGCCCGGATCTCGTCCGGCCACAGCAGCCCGTGCATGCCGAGCACGTCGTCGACCGCGCGCACCATACCCAGGCGTTCCCGTCCCCGCAGCGCGTACTTGGCGACGGCCACCTTCCCGCTGCGCCGCAGCGCCTCCCGCAGCAGCGCGTACGGCTTGGTGGCCGGAGCGCCGTTCGCGGAGAGGTAGTACGCCGTGCCCAGTTGGAGCGGATCGATCCGGTCCTCCGGCACGAAGGCCATGATCTCGATCGTCTTGGCGGTCAGGAGGGGGAGCTTCGCCAGGTCCTCGTCCGTGATCGGGATGACCGTGCCGTCCGCGTCCTCGTACCCCTTGGCGATCTCCGACGACGGGACCTCGCGGTCCTCCAGCTCGCAGAACTTGCGGTAGCGGATCCGGCCGTCGTCCGCCAGATGGATCTGGCGGAAGGAGATCGAACGGTTCTCGGTGGCGTTCATCAGCTTGACGGGGATGCTGACCAGGCCGAACGAGATGGTGCCGTTCCAGATGGATCGCACGTGCCGCACCCCTTCTCCGTGGATATCAGCCGATTTCATGGGATTCTCATCGTATGACGCCGATCACAGAGGTGGAGGGGCGACGGCTGGCCGTGAGCAATCTGGAGAAGGTGGTCCATCCGGCGACCGGCTTCACCAAGGGCGAACTGCTGCACTACTACGCGACCACCGCGGACGTGCTGCTGCCCCACCTCCACGATCGTGCGGTCTCCTTCCTGCGCTATCCGGACGGGCCGGACGGCCAGGTGTTCTTCACCAAGAACGTGCCGCCGGGTACGCCCGACTGGGTCACCAGGGCCGAGGTGCCGCGCTCGGAGGGCCCGGCCCGCATGGTGGTGATCCAGGACCTGCCCAGCCTGATGTGGGCGGCCAACCTCGTCGCCGAACTCCACACCCCGCAGTGGCGTGTCCAGGCGCCCGACGAGGCGGACCGGCTGGTCTTCGACCTCGACCCGGGGGCACCCGCCACCGTCGTCGAGTGCTGCGAGGTCGCCCTGTGGCTGCGCGAGCGGCTCGCGGCGGACGGGATCGAGGCGTACGCGAAGACCTCGGGTTCGAAGGGGCTGCACCTGCTGGCGGCGGTGGAGCCGACGCCGTCGCGGCAGACGACGGAGTACGCCAAGCGGCTCGCCGTGGAGGCGGAGAAGGCGATGTCCCGGCTGGTCGTCCATCGGATGACCCGCAGCCTGCGGCCCGGGAAGGTCTTCGTGGACTGGAGCCAGAACGCGGCGCGCAAGACGACGGCGGCGCCCTACACGCTGCGCGCCCGTGCGGAACCCACCGTGTCGGCCCCGGTGACATGGGAGGAGGTGGCGGACTGCGGGTCCCCCCGCAGCCTCGTCTACCGCGCGCGGGACCTCGCCCCGCGCCTCCAGGCGTACGGCGACCTCCTGGCCCCGCTCCTCGACCCCACCCGTGCCGCGCCGGTGCCCTGATCCGTCACACCCTCGACCAGATGCGCCGGTCCCGGGCCATCGCGTGCAGGGCCTCGACGTCCGCGGGCTTCAGCATGCCGCCCAGACGGGCGAGGCCGGTGAGGTCGGTGACGTTCAGGACGCGGACCTCGCGCAGCAGGTCGGCGACCTCCAGACGGGCGGGCTCCACGAGGACCAGGACCGGATGGACCTCGGCGGTCAGCGCGTAGGACGCACGATACGCGTCGGCACGCACCCTCCGCAGCAGCGGCAGCGGCTCGTGGCGGCCGACCGTCACCAGCGGATCGGCGACGTGGACGCGCTGTCTGCGGGCGTGCAGCGCGCGCACCGCGAAGATGCCGCCGGGCCCGATCGCCAGGTGGTGGATGCGGTCCCCGCCCGGCAGCGGCACCGAGTGCAGGGTGTGCCAGCCCGCGCCCTCCAGCGCGTCGAGGGTCTCGCCGACCGTCTGCTCCGCGGCGAGGGCCCGGCGCCTCGGGTCGGGGCGCAGCCGGTGCGCGGGCCCCGGGTCGCGGTCCAGGGCGACCAGCAGGGCCTCGCCCGGACGGTTGGGTGCGAGGTCGTCGTCCGGGTGGAGGGTGAGCCGTGCCAGCTCCGCGGGGGTGGGGACAGGGGGCGGTCCCACCGTCACAGGTCCGGTCAGGAACGGGCCCAGCGCGTCGAGCACGTCCTGCCGCAGATCCTCGCTGAGCAGGTTGACACGGCCCGCGTCCCGGTCGTACCAGGCGACGTTCCGCCCGTCGGCGCCGCACACGTACAGGCGTTCCTGTCCGTGGCGCCAGGTCGGTACGACGCGCAGTCCACTCATGCACCATCACCCCTCGACCATGGGAACAGGCGGGGTGCTCCAGGGGCAAGAACCCGGCTACCTTTGTGAGCAGTTGGGGAGTCGGTGGGAGGCACTGTTGCGGACCCGCAGGAAGCAACCCGATGTTCCCGCTCCGGACAGCCCGTGGAGCGAGATCGTGCCCGGCCTGTGGATGGGCGGCCACGAGTACGCGGGACGGTCCGGGCGGCTGGAATTCGCGGTCGTACGCGATGAATTCGATCTGGTGCTGACCTTGCTGCGGCTGCCCGGGCACGGGCCGGACGAGGGGGTCGAGCACCATGTGTGGCCGATTCCCGACGGGCCGCTCGACGGGACCCAGATCGCGGGAGTGATACGGCTCGCACAGACGGCCGACGATGCTTTGGAGGACGGCCGGCGGGTCCTCGTCCGCTGTTACCACGGGTACAACCGCTCGGGCCTGGTCGTCGCGCAGGCGCTGGTCCGCGCTGGTCACAGCGCCGACGAGGCGATCGGGATGATCCGCGCCCGCCGAGGGCCCTGGGCGCTGCACAACGAACTGTTCGTGGAGTACCTGCGGGCCGGTCTGGACACGGCCCGTCTCCTGGAGGAACTCGCGGAGTGAAGTCGCCACCCGGCCATAGAGTGAGCAATCGGCCATCAGGCGACCAAAAGGACGTACTCCGTGTTCTCCAGCCGTCGTGTGCGCACAGCCCTGTGTCTCGCCGCCGGTGCTCTGCTCCTGGCGGGGTGCGGCGACTCCGGTGCCCTGCGCGGGGCGGGCCCCACCGCCACCGCCGTGGGCCCGGAGCGGCTGTGGCCCCGGCTGCCGCCCGCCTCCGCGCCGGCCCTCGACTACGGCGTCGCACAGACCCAGACCGTCAAAGGCGTCACCGTTCCGGGTGACGACGTCCATCGGGTCGACCCGCTGGCCGTCGTCCGCGCCGAGGTGGCCGCGCACCCGGAGGCGTACGCGGGACCGCACGCGGTGTACGCCACGACGCGCGAGCGGCTCCAGGAGTGCGGCACCAAGGACGGACAGGGACGGTGTCCGCTGCTCCGGGCCTACTACCGCGATCTCACCGGGGACGGAAGGGACGACATGGTGCTCGGCATCCGCTTCCCGGGCGAGCAGCTGGCGGTGCGTGTGGACACCGTGGAGAACCACCGGCTGGTGCAGGTCATGGGCACCTCGGACAGTGTGATCAGCGTGGAGCTGGCGGGCCGAGACGTGATCATCCGTTCGCCGTCGACCTTGCCGGGATACGCGTTCCGCACGGTGTGGTCCTGGGACCCGGCGCAGCGCGCCATGCTGGCGACCAGGGACGAGATCCTGCGGGTGGGCACCGCACCACCGCGGGGGCCCATTGCGGCCGGCCCGCCGAAGAGCGCCCGATGATCTCCGTGAGACGGCCCGTGGGGCGGCTGACCCGCTGGACGGCCACCCTCACCTGGAGGGCGGCGGCCTTCATCGCCGTGATGTGCTGTGGGCTCGCCGCGCTGCTCGGTGTCCTGGTCCACGCCCAGGTCACCGACCGGACCGTCGGCGAGGCCCGGGGCCGGGCGCTGGCCCGGCTCACCGATGCGGCACGGGCGTACGAGGCGGGCGACCGGCTGCCGCAGAGTGCGGGCCTCGATCTGCCGGGGCTGCCCGAGCAGCTGCGGAAGCTGGCGGCGGGCGGGCGGCGCGGCACGATGGTCGGCACCGCCGGCTCCCGGCCCACGATGTGGGCGGCGGGCCCGGCCGACGGCGGCCGGGTGATCGCGGTGCGGCGCGACTACGCGCAGGGAGCCCGCATCATCGCCGCGCTCGACCGGGCGATCCTGTGGTCCTCGGGCCTGGCGATCGGCGCCACGCTGCTCGTCGGGATGTTCGCTGTGACCCGGGTGACCCGGCGGCTGCAGACGACGGCGCAGGTGGCCCGGCGGATCAGCGCCGGCGATCTGGACGCGCGCGTGGACGACCCCCGTGCGAAGGACCCGACGCGCCCCAAGGACGAGGTGGCCGCGGTCGCTGGGGCCCTCGACACGATGGCGGCCACGCTGCAGGGCAAGCTGCTGAGCGAGCAGCGCTTCACCGCGGACGTGGCGCACGAGCTGCGCACCCCGCTGACCGGGCTGCACGCGGCCGCGGAGCTGCTGCCGCCCGGGCGGCCGACCGAGCTGGTGCGCGACCGGGTGGCCGCGCTGCGCTCGCTCACCGAGGACCTGCTGGAGATCTCCCGCCTGGAGGCGGGGAGCGAGCGTCTGGAACTGGACACCGAGCGGCTCGCACCGCTGGCCGAACGGGTGGTGCGGGCCTCCGGCACGAGGACCGAGGTACGGGTGGTGCGCGACACCCGTGTGGAGACCGACCGGCGCCGGCTGGAACGCGTCCTCGGCAATCTGGTGGTGAACGCGCACCGGCACGGGCGGGCACCGGTGGTGCTGACCGTCGACGGCCCGCGGGTCACCGTACGGGACCACGGAAGCGGATACCCCGACTATCTCCTGGCGCACGGGCCGCAGCGCTTCCGCACCGAGCGCGGCGGGAAGGGGCACGGTCTCGGGCTGACGATCGCGCTGGGACAGGCGGAGGTGCTGGGCGCCACGCTGGAGTTCTCCGACGCGCCGGACGGCGGGGCGGTGGCCACGCTGACGCTACCGGGGCCGGAAGCACAAGGATGTACTGGAACGAGCTGATTGGGCCGATATAACAGGACATCGCGGTCGCCGCTTGCTACGTTCCGCACATGATCGAGCCCGGAACGCCAGGACTGCCAGGCACAGGGACGGTGGCGGACACCCTCGCTCCCGCCCTGCGCCCGCCCCGGCGCCGCGGCACCGAGTTCGGCCTGATCCTGCTCGCGGTCCTGATCTCCATGTACGGCTACTGCGCCGTCGGTCTCGCGAAGAACGGCACCGTCCCGCCCGGCGCCACCCACTACGGCGCCGGTCTCGGCGTGCTCGCGCTGCTCGCCCACTGCGCGGTTCGGCTGCGCGCCCCGTACGCCGACCCGCTGCTGCTGCCCATCGCCGTCCTGCTCAACGGCGTGGGTCTGGTGCTGATCTACCGCCTCGACCTGGAGACCCCGGGCGACCGGGCCGCCCCCACCCAGCTGTACTGGTCGACGCTCGGCGTGGCCCTCTTCATCGCCGTGGTGATGCTGCTGCCGCACCACCGGGTGCTCCAGCGCTACAGCTATGTCTGCGTGGTCGCCGCCCTGGTCCTGCTCACCCTGCCGATCTTCTTCCCGGCGGTAAACGGCGCCCGGCTCTGGCTCAGGATCGCGGGCTTCTCCATCCAGCCGGGCGAGTTCGCGAAGGTCCTGCTCGCGATCTTCTTCGCCGGATACCTGGCCGCCAACCGCCATGCGCTGGCCTTCGCGGGCCGCCGGGTGTGGGGGTTGCAGTTGCCCACCGGACGGGTCCTCGGCCCGGTGGTGGCCATCTGGCTGCTGAGTGTCGGAGTGCTGGTCCTGGAGCGGGACCTCGGCACCTCGCTGCTGTTCTTCGGGCTGTTCGTGGTGCTGCTGTACGTGGCCACGGGCCGCACCGGTTGGATCGCCGTCGGTGTGCTGCTCGCCGTCCTCGGCGCGCTAGCCGTCGGCCGGCTGGAACCCCACGTCCACGCCAGGGTCACGGACTGGCTGCATCCCTTCGGCTCCATCGAGGCCGGGATCGGTCCCAACCAACTCGCGCAGTCCCTCTTCGCGTTCGCCGCCGGGGGCGCGCTCGGCACCGGCCTCGGGCGCGGCCACTCGATCCTCATCGGCTTCGCCGCCAAGTCGGACTTCATTCTGGCCACGGCGGGCGAGGAGCTGGGCCTCGCGGGCCTGTCCGCGCTGTTCCTGCTCTACGCCCTGCTGGTGGAGCGCGGCTACCGGGCGGGCCTGGCGTTGCGGGATCCGTTCGGACGTCTGCTCGCCATCGGCCTCGCCTCGATCGTCGCGCTCCAGGTGTTCGTGATCGCGGGCGGGGTGACCGGCCTGATCCCGCTGACCGGTATGGCGATGCCGTTCCTCGCCCAGGGCGGCTCGTCGGTCGTCACCAACTGGATCATCGTGGCGCTGCTCATCCGGATCAGCCACTCGGCACGCGGTCAGTACGACGGGACGGGGACGCGATGAGCCTCCCCCAGGACGTCGACCTGGCCCGCCCAGGGAGCAGCCCCACCATCCGCCGGGCCGCGGCACTGTGCGTGCTGCTCCTGGTCGCCCTGCTGGTGAACGCCACCCGGGTGCAGATCTTCGAGGCCTCCCGCTACACGGACAACCCCGCCAACCGCCGGCAGTCGATCGCCCGGTACGGCGAGCCGCGCGGCGACATCGTGGTCGACGGGCGCCCGGTGACCGGCTCGCGGGACAGCGGCGGGATGTTCCGTTACGAGCGCACCTACACGGACGGGCCACTGTACGCGCCCGTCACCGGCTTCGCCTCGCAGGTGTACGGGACGACGCTGCTGGAGAACACCCAGGACGCGGTGCTCTCGGGCACCGATCCGCTGCTGGCCCCGATTCCCCTGTGGAACGACGTCACCCGGACCCGCAGCCCGGGCGGCAACGTCGTCACCACCCTCAACGGGACGGCACAGCGTGCGGCGTACCAGAGTCTGGCCGGGCGCACCGGTGCGGTGGCCGCGATCGAGCCGTCCACCGGGCGGATCCTGGCGCTGGTCTCGGTGCCGTCGTACGACCCGGGAGAGCTGTCCGGGTCGGGGACGTCCGCGGTCCGGGCCTGGGAGCGGCTGAACGGGGACGCGGCCACACCGATGCTCAACCGGGCGATCCGGCAGACGTATCCGCCCGGTTCGACGTTCAAGGTGGTCACGGCGGCGGCGGCGCTGGACGCCGGGGTGGTACGGGACCTGGACGCGCCGACCGACTCCCCGGACCCCTATGTGCTGCCCGGTACGACGACGACGCTCACGAACGAGGCCGAGGGCTGCGTGGACGCGTCCTTGCGCTATGCCCTCGAGTGGTCGTGCAACACGGTGTTCGCGAAGCTGGGTGTGGAGGCCGGGCTGCGGAACATGGCGGACACGGCGGAGCGGTTCGGTTTCAACGACCAGAAGCTGAGGATCCCGTTCGCGGTGGCACCGAGCGCCTTCGACCGGAAGCTGGACGGACCGCAGCTGGCGCTGTCCTCGATCGGGCAGTTCGACACACGGGCGACGCCCCTGCAGATGGCGATGGTCGCGGCGGCGGTGGCGGGCGGGGGCTCGGTGAACGCCCCGTACGTGGTCGAGAGGACGACGACGAGGGCGGGACAGCAGGTCTCGAGCACGAAACCGCGCGCCCTGCACCAGGCGATGAGCCCGGCCACGGCGGCGCAGTTGCGGGAAATGATGACGGACGCCGTGGAGGAGGGCACGGGCCGCAACGCGGCGATCCCCGGCGCCACCGTGGGCGGCAAGACGGGCACGGCGCAGCACGGCGTCGGCAACGCGGGGCGGCCGTACGCCTGGTTCATCTCCTGGGCGCAGGCGTACGACACGATGGAGCCGGCGGTGGCGGTCGCCGTAGTGGTGGAGGACTCGGCGGGCGCGCGGGGAGAGATCAGCGGAGGCTCGGACGCCGCGCCGATCGCCCGGGCCGTGATGTTGGCGGTGCTGAACTCCGAGCAGAACAAGGGGCATTGACCGGTCCGCCTGCCGAGACGCGGGCTGGTGCGCCGCCGCGTACCGACCTACGTTCGGTCCATGACGGACACCGAGCGCCCCGAAGCCGGGTACGAACTCGCCCAGGTCAACATCGCACGCCTGAAGGCTCCGCTGGACTCACCGCAATTGAAGGACTTCGTGGACGCGCTGGACCCCGTGAACGCGGTGGCCGACGCATCGGACGGTTTCGCCTGGCGGCTGCAGAGCCCTTCCGGGAACGCGACGGGCGTGCCGGTCCTCGGCGACGACCAGCTGATCGTCAACATGTCGACATGGCGGGACGCGAACGCGCTGACGGCGTTCATGTACCAGGGACAGCACCGCGAACTGCTCGCGCGGCGCCGCGAGTTCTTCGAGCGCGTACAGGAGGCGGTCACGGTCCTGTGGTGGGTCCCTGCTGGCCACCGTCCCACGGTCGCGGAGGCGGAAGAGCGCCTGCTCCACCTGCGGGCCCACGGCCCCACGCCGTACGCGTTCAACCTGCGGACGTCGTTCCGACCGGGATCGTCGCAGCCGGTGCCCGGCGAGGTACCGGCCGAACTGGGCTGCTCGGTCTAACGACGGCGGCCGAGGGCGGTGAGGTCGATGTCGACCGGGAACGGCACGGTCAGCTCGAGCTTGTCGTGAAAGATTCCGGTCAGGCCGTAGGCCTGGGTGGCGGGGTCGATTTCGTAGGCGTAAACCAGCGGAAGCCCCTGGTTCTCCTCGACGCGCCAGTAGTGCGGGATGCCCGCCTGCGCGTACTTCCTGGGCTTCACCTCCCGGTCCCGGTCCTCCGAGTCCTCCGAGACGACCTCCACAGCGACGACGACGTCCTCCGGCCGGAACCAGGTCTGCTTCGGACCTGTATCGGCATCCGCACGGACCACCAGGACATCGGGTTCCGGCCGGTTGCGCTTGTTGTGCTTGACGGTCATCTCCCGGATGACGTCCAGTCGGTCCGGCACCTGATCCAGCAAGACGTTCTCCAGCAAGCGCATGGCCGGTGAGTGGGTACGCGTCTGCGGACTCACGAAGACGAGACCCCCGTCGAGCAGTTCCGTGTGCGGAGGAAGGTTGGAAAGCTCGTCGAGGTCGTCCGCCGTCCAGCCACCTTTCGGCGGACGCGGCCACCGATAGTCGTCGTCCAGCCCGTACCGACGTGCGGCGGTCATGATTGCTCCCACGCAGCCGAGCCTGCCTGGCACGATCAGCGTACCCAGAGGAATATGCCGATTCGCCCGTCGACCGAGTGATCGCTCCACGTGGCGTTGACCCGGCTCAGCCCTCCGCCCCCGCCTCGATGGCCTCCCCCACCTCCGCGACCCGCTCCCGCTCCTCCGCCGCGAAGCGTTCCGCGTCCAGTTGCTCGGCGATCTCCTCGTCCTGGGCCATCAGCAGGTCCAGATTGGAGTCGCCCATCTCGAAGACGCCCATGTCGACGTAGGCCTGCTGGAGGCGCTTGCCCCACAGGCCGATGTCCTTGACGCAGGGGACGATACGACTGAAGAGCAACTGGCGGAACAGGCGCAGGAATTCGGAGTTCTCGCTGTATTCGTCCGCCTCCGCCTTCGGGATTCCGAAGTTCTCCAGCACCTCCACCCCGCGCAGGCGGTCACGCATCAGATAGCAGCCCTCGATGACGAACTCCTCGCGTTCGCGCAGTTCCGCGTCCGTGAGCTGCTTGTAGTAGTCGCGCAACGCCATGCGGCCGAACGCCACGTGCCGGGCCTCGTCCTGCATGATGTACGCGAGGATCTGCTTGGGCAGCGGCTTGTCGGTGGTGTCGCGGATCATGCCGAAGGCCGCCAGCGCCAGGCCCTCGATGAGCACCTGCATGCCCAGGTACGGCATGTCCCAGCGGCTGTCCCGGAGCGTGTCGCCGAGCAGCGACTGGAGGTTGTCGTTGATCGGGTAGACCATCCCGACCTTCTCGTGCAGGAAGCGGGCGTAGATCTCCGCGTGGCGCGCCTCGTCCATCGTCTGGGTCGCCGAGTAGAACTTGGCGTCCAGGTCGGGCACGGACTCCACGATCCGCGCCGCGCACACCATGGCGCCCTGCTCGCCGTGCAGGAACTGGCTGAACTGCCAGGAGGCGTAGTGCTTGCGCAACTCGCCCTTGTCCTTGGCCGTCATCTTCGCCCAGTAGGGCGTCCCGTACAGGTTCAGTGCCTCGTCCGGCGCGCCGAGTGGATCGTACGGATCGACCTCGAGGTCCCAGTCGATCCGCTTCTGCCCGTCCCACTGCTTGTCCTTGCCCTTCTGGTACAGGGCGAGCAAGCGGTCACGTCCGTCGTCGTACTCCCAGCTGAACCGCGCGGCACCGCCGGCGGGCACCTGCCAGAGGGAGTCTCCAGGATCCATGGCGTACAGCTCATGCGTCGGCATACAGCCCACGCTCACACGCGGTAGACGCGGCGTCAACAAGTGGCGCACAAGGGATTGACGCGCTTGCTGACAAGCAGTCTCATAAGAGGTGACCGCCGGTAACGACGGCCCGTGCGACGAGTGGTGGGGACAGCGATGACGACCGTGACCGAAGCCGAAGTGCTGCGCGACGCGCTCGGCCTGCTCAAGGACCGGGAGCAGGTGGCCGAGCGGCTGCTCGACTCCTCCGCCAAGCACTCCTTCGACCCGGACCGCGAACTGGACTGGGACGCGCCCTTCGAGGACGGGAAGTGGTTCTGGCCGCCGGAGCTGGTGTCCCTGTACGGCACGCCGCTGTGGAAGAAGATGAGCGAGGAGCAGCGGATCCTGCTCTCCCAGCACGAGGCGGCCGCGCTCGCCTCGCTCGGCATCTGGTTCGAGATCATTCTGATGCAGCTGCTGGTACGGCACATCTACGACAAGCCGGCGACGAGCGCGCACGTCCGCTACGCACTCACCGAGATCGAGGACGAGTGCCGGCACTCCAAGATGTTCGCCCGGCTGATCGCGCACGGCGGGACGCCCTGGTACCCGGTGAGCCGGGCGCACCGCAATCTCGGCCGCGTCTTCAAGACGATCTCGACGACGCCCGGTTCCTTCACGGCCACGCTGCTCGGCGAGGAGGTCCTCGACTGGATGCAGCGGCTGACGTTCCCCGACGAGCGCGTGCAGCCGCTGATCCGCGGGGTCACCCGTATCCACGTGGTCGAGGAGGCCCGGCACGTCCGGTACGCGCGCGAGGAACTGCGCCGCCAGATGCTGACGGCTCCGCGGTGGTCGAAGGAGTTCACCCGGATCACCTCCGGTGAGTTCGCGAGGGTCTTCTCGGTCGCCTTCGTCAACCCCGAGGTCTACACGAACGTCGGCCTCGACAAGCGGGAGGCCGTGGCCCAGGTGAGGGCGAGCGGCCACCGCCGCGAGGTCATGCAGACGGGCGCGAAGAAGCTGACGACGTTCCTCGACGACATCGGGGTGCTCCAGGGCACCGGACGGCGGATGTGGAAGTCGTCGGGGCTGCTGGCCTGATAGCCCTTCGGCGCTCTTGCGCCACCGTCTCGCACGGCAACACGGTTACGCTGCGGAATATGACCTCCGAGGCCCCCCTCCGCGCGTACCGTCGGCTCAGCGTCGAGGAGCGGCGCAGCCAGCTGCTCGACGCCGCGCTGTCCCTGTTCGCGCACCGCGCACCGGAGGATGTCTCGCTGGACGACGTGGCGGAGGCCGCCGGGGTCTCGCGGCCCCTCGTCTACCGGTACTTCCCCGGCGGCAAGCAGCAGCTGTACGAGGCCGCCCTGCGCTCGGCCGCCGAGGAGCTCGAGCAGTGCTTCGCCGAGCCCCCGGAGGGACCGCTCACGCGGCGCCTGAACCGTGCCCTCGACCGCTACCTGGCCTTCGTCGACCAGCACGACGCCGGGTTCAGCGCGCTGCTCCAGGGCGGCAGCGTGGTCGAGACGTCCCGCACCACGGCCATCGTGGACGGGGTACGCAGGGACGCCGCGGAGCACATCCTCAGCCACCTCGGCGTCGAGGAACCCGGGACCCGGCTGCGGATGACCGTACGGACGTGGATCACCGCCGTGGAGGCCGCCTCCCTCATCTGGCTCGACGAGGACAAGCAGCCGCCGGTCGAGGAACTGCGGGACTGGCTCGTGGAGCAGTTCGTGGCGTGTCTGGTGGCCGGCGCGGGACGCGACCCGCAGACCGCCTCCGTGGTGCGCGCCGCGCTGGCGCTGGAGAGCACCGAGGGCCTGGTCGGCAGACTGGTCCGGAGCGTTCTGTCGGTGGTCGGCGACGCGTCTCATCTGCTGTGACAGGGGGCCGCGCGAAGGACCGTGCCGAGGGCGCCGTCCCGGCACGGAGGACACTGGTGCCGTGAAGAGCCAAGACACCCCGTTCGTGGGCGGCCCCCTGGACGGGCGCGTCCTTCCGATCCTGCTCGGCCCGACCGGCCACCCGCCGAAGACCTACCGCGTCCCGGTACCGGACGCGGCCGGCGGCCCGCCGACCGTCCTCGTCTACCGGCGTGTCCCGGCGGGCCCGCCGCGGAAGCTCGGTCTCCATCCGGGCTGGAAGTACGAGTACGACCCCGAGGGGGACCGCGGCCGCCGGCTCCGGTGGCCGTGGTCCAAGCCGCGCCGCACGCCAGACGCCACGCCGGGCGGCGGCGCGGGCACCGCCGACGGGTGACCTTCCTGCGCCGAACCGACCACCGGGCAGGCGCCCCGGTGGCACGCGTCTCATCCTGCCGGTGCGGGGTGGAGGGGCCACCCGCGACTCGGAGGTGATGACATGCCGGTAAGGCTGCTCCACCTGGTCTGTACGGTGGCGCTGGCCGCCTCGCCCCTGCTCGTCACCACCCCTGCGCAGGCCCTCATCCCGGACCCCGGCACCAACCCGGCGGGGCAGCCGGGGGCCCGGTCCATCTCGCGCCTCCTGATGGATCTTCAGCTCCGCTACCTGCAGTCCGAGCAGGCCAACAAGACCTACAACGCCACTACGGAGCGACTGAAGAAGCAGCAGGCCGAGGTCGCCCGGCTGGACGTGTCCCTCGCCAGGACCCGGCTCGCCCTGCAGAGCAGCCGGGCCGCGGTCGGCCGGCTCGCCCGCCAGCAGTACCAGAGCAGCACGGAGCTCTCCTTGTACGTACGCCTGTTGCTCGCCCGCGATCCTCAGTACGCGATCGACGTGGGCCGTGTGATCGTCCGGCTGGCGCGCGAGCGGGCCGAGAGCGTGCAGCGGCTGGCCAGGCTCGAACGGCAGGCCGACGAGCTGGCCCGTCAGGCGCGCAAGGCCCTCGACGAACAGCTCACCCTCTCCGACCGGCAGAAGACGGCGCGGGACGCCGTCGAGCGGCAGCTGAAGGACACCGAGGAACTGCTCGCCTCGCTCAGCCCCGAAGAACTGGCGGCACTGGCCGCGTTCGAGGAGGCCGGGACCGTCGCCGAACAGCCGAGTGCGACGGCCTCGGGCACCCCGGGCGACGACCGACCGCCCTCCGTGGCGGGCGACGGGCCCTGAAGTACGCCGCCGATCAGACCGGTGGGCCGTTTCAGCAGGGCGAGGAGGGACCGACGGCGCACGCCCCGTCCCCCGACGCCGGGCACAGCCGGACTCCGGGGAACCACCGTGCGCGTTCAGCGCCTCGGTCCCGTGCCGGCCGGAGTGAGCAGGCTCTCGCGATGGGCCCGGGCCGTGACCATCAGGCCGTCCAAGGCGTCCCGGGTCCGCACGAGTTCGTCGATGTACTCGGAGAGCCGGTCGCGCTCCTGCGCCATCCGCTCGAGAGCGGCATCGGAGTTGCGCTCGCTGGGCGTGTCGACGCACGGCAGCAGCTCGGAAATCGTACGGCTGGACAGGCCCGCCGTGTACAGGCGCTGGATGAATCGCACCCGCTCCACCTCGGCCTCCGTGTAGTGCCGCTGCCCACTGGCGCTCCGGCTGCTGGTCAGCAGCCCCCGCTCCTCGTAGTACCGCAGCGACCTGACGCTGACGTCGGTACGCGCCGCGAGCTCACCGATCCGCACGACCGCCTCCTGTGGTGAACCACGCCACACCGCTTGCCTCTGACATCCATGTCAGGTTTTAGCGTGGCGCCGTGCCCGACGTCCGGGCACGCGATGTACGGACGGAGAAGCCCGACGTGACGACGTCGTTCAGCAGCTACCGACTCGGCGACCTGACCCTGCCCAACCGGATGGTGATGGCACCCATGACCACCAGGGCCTGTCCGGCGGTTCAGGGGCCAACCGGGTGGCGGCGGACGGGGGATGAGCCGTCAGCCGGCCCCACCGCCGCGGGCGCAGGCTCTCTGCGCTCGTCACCAGGTGGTGGCGTAGTCGTACAGTTCCAGCGCGATCAGCAGGCAGACCATCAGCACACCGGTCAGACGCAGCGCGATGATGGCGCAACCGAGGACCCGTAGTGGCTTGCGGCCGCTCATCCACAGGAGCCGGCTGGCCACCAGTGACACGGCGACCAGGAAGCTTGCCGCAAGCGGCAGCTTGGGACCGTCCAGCAGGGCGGCCCAGGCCGCGTTGTCGTAGATCGTGGCCAGCACAATCCAGCAGCACATGGCTGCGAGAACGAAGCCGGCTTCCCACAACAGGGCCGTCCTGACGCCGGGCCGGTTCGGCATGGCACTGCTCGCTTGTCTCATGTCCGGCTGTCCTAGTGGTGCTGCTTGACCTTGACGATCCATCCGGACGCCTTGCGGTTGAGCGACCACCCCGCCCACAGGTCCCATCGAGGGCTCACATCCGGTGAATCGCCGACGGCCCCGGCAATACAACCGGGGCCGTCTGTGGGCCGTCCGAGGGCGACCAGCAGCGACAAAGCGACGGTCGCAGTGCTGGTCAGAAGCCCGTCAGGCTCCTGCGACCGAGGCCAGGTACGCCTCCGTCTTCGCCGGGTCGTAGAAGAAGTTCTCGAAGTCGGCCGGGTCGTTGAAGCCGTTGGCGAAGCGGTCCGCGACCGGCTGCATCGCACCTGCCGCGCCGATCAGGTTCAGGACGTGCTCCGGCGGCACGCCGAGCATCGCGTTCGTCCACTTGGTGACGTACTGGGCCACGTCCCAGTAGCGGTCGAAGGTCTGCTCCATCCAGGCCTCGTCGAACTCCTTCTCCCCGTGCTCCAGGATGGAAGCGAGGTAGGAGGCGGCGCACTTGGACGCCGAGTTGGAACCCTGGCCGGTGATCGGGTCGTTCGCCACGACCACGTCGGCCACACCCAGGACCAGCCCGCCGCCGGGCAGTCGACCGATCGGGTTGCGGACCGTGGGCGCGTAGCGTCCCGAGAGCGTGCCGTTCGCGTCGGTCAGCTCCACCTTGGTGGCCCGGGCGTACTCCCACGGCGTGAACCGCTCCATGAGCTCCAGGGTCAGGGAGAGGTGCTCCGCCGGGTCCTTGACACCGTTGAAGACGTCGAGCGGGCCGCCCGGGATGCCTTCCCAGAAGAGGATGTCCGCGCGGCCGGTGTTCGTGAAGGTCGGCATGACGAAGAGCTCGCCGACGCCCGGCACGAGGTTGCAGCGGACCGCGTCGTACTCCGGGTGCTCCGGGCGGGGGCCGAGCCCGTGGACGTAGGCGACCGCCAGGGCGCGCTGCGGCTCGCTGTAGGGCGAGCGCGAGGCGTCACGGCCGAACATCGACACCAGCTCGCCCTTGCCCGCCGAGACGAGCACGAGGTCGTAGGTACGGGAGAAGTAGTCGAGGTCGGAGACCGCCGCGCCGTGGATGACCAGCTGGCCGCCGCGCTGCGCGAACGTCTCCATCCAGCCGGCCATCTTCACGCGCTGGTCGACCGACTGCGCGTATCCGTCGAGCTTGCCCACCCAGTCGATCACGCGCTGCGACTCCGGACCGGCCACGGACACACCGAGTCCCTCGATCTTCGGGGCCTGGGACTCCCAGAAGTTCAGCTTCAGATCACGCTCGTGCTGCAGCGCCGTGTGGAACATGCACTGCGTCGACATGACCCGGCCGGTGCGGATCTCGTCCGCGGTCCGGTTGGACATCAGGGTGACCTCGTACCCGTGCGACTGGAGGCCGAGGGCGAGCTGGAGTCCGGACTGGCCGGCTCCGACGACGAGTATCTTCCGCATGCGGGTGGTGCTCCTATCGGGACTACTCGGGGGTGACGTCGAGCGCGTGGCCGACGAGGGCCAGGAGGATCTCGATCACCGAGATCCGGCGCCGCGCGTCCATGATCATGACAGGTATGTGTGCGGGGATCGTGAGGGCCTCGCGCACATCGTCGGGCTCGAACCGGTCGCTGCCGTCGAAGTGGTTGACCGCGACCATGTACGGCAGGCCGCTGCTCTCGAAGTAGTCGAGTGCCGGGAAGCAGTCCGCGAGCCGCCGGGTGTCGGCGAGCACCACCGCGCCGATCGCGCCGCGCACCAGGTCGTCCCACATGAACCAGAACCGCTGCTGGCCCGGCGTGCCGAACAGGTAGAGCACCAGGTCGTCGTCGAGCGTGATGCGGCCGAAGTCCATGGCCACCGTGGTGGTCAGCTTCTGGGGCGTCCCGGTGAGATCGTCGGTCTCCTCGCTGGCCTCGGTCATCAGCGCCTCCGTCTGGAGGGGCGTGATCTCCGATACGGCGGTCACGAGGGTGGTCTTGCCGACGCCGAAGCCGCCCGCGACCACGATCTTCGTGGCGATCGGTGCCCGCGTACGGTCCGTCTGCCAGGACTTCAGCTGCTCCTCGCCGTCGAGGAGGGGGGAGACGCCCGGGGAGGCGTCAGAGACGACGGAGTCCACTCAGCACCCTTTCCAGCAGAGCGCGGTCCGGCTGTCCAGGGCCGTGACCGGTTCCGTACACACGGATCTTTCCCTGGTCCGCGAGGTCGCTCAGGAGCACACGGACCACTCCGAGCGGCATCCTCAGCAGCGCGGCAATCTCGGCCACCGTGCGCATACGGCGGCAGAGTTCGACGATGGCCCGCATCTCGGGCATCACCCGGGTGGACAGTGAACCATTGGTCAGTTCACGCCGTTCCTCCGGGGCGTCCAGCGCGGCCACGAAGGTCTCGACCAGCAGGACGTGACCGAAGCGGGTCCGTCCGCCGGTGAGCGAGTAGGGGCGCACCCGGGCGGGCTTGCGGTCGCCGCCCCGCACGGGAAGTTTCTTCGGTGTGCTGCTCATCGGACGCTCCCCGCCGACTGGGCCTCGAGGGACTTGCGTAGCTCGCTGCGGAGTTCGGGTGTCAGCACATGTCCTGCGCGGCCGACGAAGAGCGCCATGTGGTAGGCCACCACGCTCATGTCGCAGTCCGCCGAGCCGTGCACGCCGAGCAGCGAGCCGTCGCTGATGGACATCACGAAGAGGCTGCCCTCGTCCATCGCGACCATGGTGTGTTTGACCTTGCCGGAGTCCATCAGCTTGGCGGCACCGATGGTGAGGCTGCCGATGCCGGAGACGATGGTGGCGAGGTCCGCGGAGGACCCCTTGGGGCCGCTGGTCTTGCCCTCCCGCCCGGCGCGGGCCTCCAGGTTGCGGCCGGGGTCGGAGGACAGGAGCAGCAGGCCGTCGGAGGAGACCACCGCGACCGACAGCAGTCCCGGCACCTCCTCGACGAGGTTCGTCAGCAGCCAGTGCAGGTTGCGGGCCTCACTGCTCAGACCGAAGGTACTGGGCGCGGTCAACTGCTTGCCTCCTCGACTGTACCCCCCGATGCTTCTACGTCCTGTGCCGTGCCGGGTGTAGCGGTGTGCTGTGGTGCCGTGGACCGGTGTGCGGGGGCCTGGGTCTCCGCCGTCTTCTCGGCGTTCTCCGCCTCGACGTGGCGGTAGCCCTCCGCGGCGCCGCGGTGGAAGCCGCCGAGCCTGCGGCGCAGCGCCTCGGCGTCCACACCACCGGAGCGCTGCCGGGGGGCCGGGGCGGGCGCGGAGATCTTCGGGGTGCGCTTGGGAAGGCCCTTGGCCGTGAGGCGGGGGACCTCGGACTCGTCCGGCTCTTCCCAGGACTCCTGCGGCGCGGGGGCGGGCCTCGACTCGCCCCCGTCGGCGATGCGTTCGTGGGTGTCGGGCCCTATGGCGTACGGGTCGGCGGGCGCCTGGATGGGGATGTCGGCGACGGGAGTGGGGGCCGGTGCGTCCGTCCGCGGCGAGGGAAGCAGCAGCTCCATCGTGGTCTCGGGGCCGGACTCGGGCACGAAGGCCACCGGCTCCCGTGCCGGCCCGCCGTTCCACGCCGTCCGTTCCCCGAGCAGGGCGTCCTCGTCCCGTACGGGCTCCTGCGGCCCCTCGGTCTCCGTGCGCTCCCTTACGGCCTGCGCCGCCGCCGCGATCAGCGGGTCCTCGTCGCCCTCGGGCTCCAGGACGGTCATCCGCGAACGGCTGCTGAGGACGTTGGAGTTGACCTCCGCGTCCGCGCCCGGCAGGGACATGGTGTGCGGGCCGCCCGCCGCGGGTCCCGAGGCGGGCACGGCGGCGGCCGGGGCGGCGGCGAGCAGCGGCTTGGGCAGGACGACGACCGCCGCGACACCGCCCTGCTTCTGCTCGCGGAGCTGGACGCGGACGCCGTGCCGGTGGGCGAGGCGGGCCACCACATAGAGTCCGAGACCGAGACCCTCGCCGCTCTCCTGGTCGTAGGGGTCGTCCGGGTCGAATTCGGCGAGGCGGGCGTTGAGCCGGCTCATCCGCTCGCCGCTCATGCCGATGCCCTCGTCCTGCACGGAGAGCATCACCTCGCCGCTCTCCAGCAGCCAGCCGGAGATTTCGACGGCGACGTCCGGCGGCGAGAACGAGGTGGCGTTCTCCAGGAGCTCGGCCACCAGGTGCGAGAGGTCGTCGGCGGCGAAACCCGCGAGGTTCGCGTGCGGCGGCAGCGCGGCGATCCGGACGCGCTCGTACCGCTCGATCTCGCTGACCGCCGCGCGGACCACGTCCACGAGCGGCACGGGTCCGGCGTGCTGCTGGACGTGCTCGGTGCCGGCCAGGACCAGGAGGTTCTCGCTGTGCCGGCGCATGACCGTCGCGAAGTGGTCGAGCTTGAAGAGCGTGGAGAGCCGATCCGGGTCCTGCTCGCGCTCCTCCATGCTCTCGATGACGCCGAGCTGCCGCTCGACCAGGCCGAGGGTGCGCAGGGCGAGGTTGACGAAGGTGGAGTGGATGCTGTGCCGGACCTGCTCCAGGTGCGCTGAGGCCTCGCTGAGTTCGTTGCGCAGCCGGGAGCGTTCGTCGGCCATGGTCTGGCGCTGGCCGACCAGGTGCTTGCGGTCGGCCTCCAGCGTGTTCACGCGCTCCTGCAGGGCGACGGCGTGCGCGTGCAGGGCGTTGACGGAGCGGACGACCTGGGCGAACTCGTCGTTGCGCCCCGTGAACTTGATCGGTTCCTCGGCGGCCGGGTCGGCGGCGACGCGGGCCGAGCCGATGCGGAGGACGGCGAGCGGGCGGGTGAGGCTGCGCGCCATGCCCGTGGCGATGCCGACGGCGACGAGCATGAGCGCGCCGAGGACGGCGATGCGGATCTCCAGCGCGGTGACATCGTCGTCGCGCAGATGGGCGAGGTCCTTGCTGCGGCCCTCGTAGAGCGAGGACTCGACGCCCCGCATGAGGTCGACGCGGGCGGAGAGCGCCGCCTCGACCTTCTTGGAGCTGAGACCGAGGTCGCTGTCGGAGAGGGTGGGCTGGTCGGTGAGGGCCTTGAGGTACTGCTCGGCGGAGGTGACCTCGGGGCCGTTGACCGTGGAGTCGTACGAGTTCCGGGCCGCGGTGGGTGCCGTGTCGTGGAAGTCGGCGACGGCCGCGTCGGAACGCACGGCGGCCTGCTGTGCGGCGGCGGTGAGCGCGTCGCGCTGCTTGGTGTCGGCGTCCGAGGAACTGGTGGTGGTCGTCGGCAGGCCGGTGATCGGGTCGATCGTGGTCTGGGTGGTGCGCGGGATGTTCAGGGCCGCGAGGAGCAGTCCTCGGGCGGCGGCCGCCTGCTGCACCGCGCTGTCGAGCTCGGCGAGCGCGTAGGCGCCGGAGCCCGCGCGCGGCGGGATCTTCCCGGCCAGCTGGTCGGCGAGGGCGTGCAGCTCGGTGATGGCGGCGGAGTACGCCTGGTGCGCCTCGAGGGCGCTGCTCTTGCCGACGAGCGCTGCCCTGCGTACGGAGCCCACGTCGTCGAGGTCCTTGCGCAGCGCCGCCGGGAGGTCCGGATCGGCGCGCAGGTCCTCGATCTCGCGGTCGACGCCGGCGCTGCGCTGCTCTGCGGGCGTCGTGGACTTGGGGCGCCCGGCGGCCACCCATGAGGTGACCGCGTCGCGCTCGTCGGCCAGCGAGTGGGCGAGGACGAGCGCGTCCTGCGTCTGCTCGGTGAGCGTCACGAGGCTCTGGGAGTCGCCCAGCTGTCCCGAGGCCGCGATGACGCTCGGCGCCCCGGCGCCGGCGATCGCCGCGGCGACCACGGCGACGGCGACAATCAGTCGGTTGCGCACATGGGCGGGACGGCCATTGCCCGTGGACCCGGACGAGGCGTTCCGTTCGGGGGTCGTCTGCTTGCCTGTGCGCCGAGGCCGCTTCATCTGCACCGGTGCTCGCATTCCTGACTCGTTAACCCATGGGCCCGGGTGACGGTCCGTCTACTGGGGCGTCGACCCGGTACGACGGTTTTCGACCCTCCCAGTGCCGGTGGGCAGAGGTCTCGCTTCGCCTGACCCGCCACCCGAAGGAGTGAACATCGGCGGGGAGTTGGCGGGCAAGTTCCCCGAGCCCGCCCGGGGGCCCCGTATGGCGGGCCGGTTGGACGTCGGCGGCGCACTTTGGCAGTATTCGCCACCACGCTCCACCGGAGCCGATCATTCCGTACCAAACCAGGCGCCTGACCAGGCCGGTCGCACCCTTTCGGCGACCGTTGCCAGCCTCTTGTGGACCTTGTGAAGGGCTCGTGCAGACTGGCCGAATGCGTACTGAACTGATTTCCGAGCCCGGCGACCCGGCCCGCCCCAACGAGGACTTCGCCGCACTCGCGCTTCCGGCTTCAGGACAGGGTGGGGCGCTGGTCGTCCTGGACGGCGTGACTCCGCCGCCGACCGACTACGGCTGTCTTCATTCCGTCCACTGGTTCAGCACACGACTCGGCGGGGCACTGACCGAACTGTCCGTTTCCCGCCGGGATCTGACCCTGGCGGAGATCCTGTCGGCCGCCGTCCGGCGCACCGCCGACACCCACGCCTCCACCTGTGACCTTTCTCACCCACGCACGCCTCAGGCGACCGTGGTCCTGGCCCGCTGGTCGGACGCCACGGTGGAGTATCTGGTCCTGTCGGACTCGGCCCTGCTGATCGAGGCCCCCGACGGCACGGTCACCGCTCTCCTGGACGACCGCCTCGCCCGCATACCGCGCGCCAGTCTGGCGACGGACGCGATCGCGGACGCGACGGTCCGCAACAAGGAGAGCGGTTTCTTCACGGCGGCCGCGGACCCCTCGGTCGCCGCCCGCGCGGTGACGGGCGAGCTGCCGCGTGCGGCGGTACGCACGCTCACGGCCCTGACGGACGGCGCGACCCGCTGGACGGAGAAGTTCCACAAGGGCGACTGGACGGATCTGTTCTCGCTCGTGCGCAAGGAGGGGGCGGCGGCATTGGTAGAGCGCGTACGGACCCTGGAGGCCGCCGACCACGAGGAGCGGGCGTACTTGGGCCGCAGCAAGACGCACGACGACGCGACGGTGGTGCACGTGGAGCTGTGAGCGGCTCGCGGGGAGCCGTGCGGGGTCCGCGCAGCCCCGAGCAGGCTATTTCTCCATGCTCTGGTTCAACTGGTTCAGCAGGCGGGCCAGTTCGGCCACTTCGCGCCGGTCCCAGTGGGACAGTTCCCGCACGTACAGCGCACGGCGCGCCTCACGCACGTTTCCGACCCGGGTGCGGCCCTCCTCGGTGAGGTGGACCAGCCACGCCCGGCCGTCCGCCGGGTCCGGCTCCCGGGCCACCAGGCCCAGGTCCTCCAGGGCGCGCAACTGGCGGGACATGGTGGCCTTGCCGACGCCGATGTAGGCCGCGAGCTCCGTCGCACGCTGCCGGCCGTACTCGTCCAGGCGCACGAGCAGGCCGTACGCCGCGGGCTCCAGGTCCGGGTGGACCTCTCGGGCCATCTCGCCCTGATTGGCCCTGGCCCGTCGCAGGAACACCGTCAGCTCACGCTCCAGGGAGAGGAATTCCCGGTCCGCGCCGCCGCATTCCAGACCGCTTTCCGGCACGCCGGAGTCGCCCCCGCGCTCCTCGCCGTTTCCATGCTCGTGCACGTCAGTACCCCTGCCCCGGTTTCCCGTTCCTGAAAGTTTCCGCCGAGCATCGCCATTGCCGCAGCTCCGCCAGTATTTCGCAGGCTTAGACCAACGGCGTTCTCCGACCCCTCTTCCCAGCCCGGGTCCACGTGCCTAGCTTCGTTGGCGTCTCTGGCATGCTCACGCCATTGTGCGGCGGCCGGGGACCGGCACTCCCCACGCGCCCGGCCCGCCCGGGCGTCTCCCCCACCGAGTCACCCGGAGGCTCGTATGCCCGTGCACAGACCCGGATCGTTCCGGCAGCCCGGCCTGCTCGCGGCCGGAATCCTGCTCGCCCTGCTGTCCCTGCTGACCGCCCTCCCGGCCCACGCCGCGGGCACACCCGCCCGTGGCACCGCGTACATGGGCATGGGCGTCCTGGCCCACGACGGCCGAGGCGGCACACCCGCACCCGGTCTCGTCGCCCAGACGGAAGGCGTCGACGTCTCCGGCTACCAGGGCAACGTCGCCTGGTCCACGCTGTGGAACAGCGGCGTGCGTTGGGCGTACTCAAAGGCGACGGAAGGGACTTACTACACGAACCCCTACTTCGCCCAGCAGTACAACGGCTCGTACACCATCGGCATGATCCGCGGCGCGTACCACTTCGCCACCCCGGACACCACGAGCGGCGCCACCCAGGCCAACTACTTCGTCGACCACGGCGGCGGCTGGTCCGGGGACGGAAAGACGCTGCCGGGCACGCTCGACATCGAGTGGAACCCGTACGGGGCGGCCTGCTACGGCAAGTCGGCGAGCGCGATGGTCAGCTGGATCGCCGACTTCCTGAACACCTACCGGGCCCGTACCGGCCGGAACGCCGTGATCTACACGGCCACCAACTGGTGGACCCAGTGCACCGGCAACTACGGCGGCTTCGCCTCGGCCGACCCGCTGTGGATCGCCCGCTACGCCGCCGACCCGGGCACGCTGCCGGCCGGCTGGGCGTACTACGCGATGTGGCAATACACGTCGTCCGGACCGACGGTCGGGGACCACGACAAGTTCAACGGCGCCCTCGACAGGGTCCAGGCACTCGCCAACGGCTAGCGCCACAGACCCCCGGCCGGGACCCGGGGATCGCTCCCCGGACCCGCACGGCACCAGCGCGCTCGACAGAGTGCGGGCACTCGCCGACGGCCTACGTCCCTGTGCGGTCGCACGGGAAGGCCCGGGCCTCCCTCACGGAGCCCGGGCCTTCTTTCATCCCGCGACGTCCGTCACGCCGCCACGGGAACCTCGGGCGCCGCGTCGTTCGTGGCCGGCGCGAGCGCCAGCTCGAGGACCTGGCGGACGTCGGTGACGGCGTGCACGTCGAGCTTGTCCAGCACCTCCGCCGGCACGTCGTCCAGGTCGGGCTCGTTGCGCTTCGGGATGACGACGGTCTTCACACCCGCCCGGTGGGCGGCGAGCAGCTTCTGCTTCACCCCTCCGATGGGCAGGACACGGCCGGTGAGCGAGACCTCGCCCGTCATCGCCACGTCCGTACGCACCAGGCGGCCGGACAGCAGCGAGGCGAGTGCGGTCGTCATCGTGACGCCCGCGCTCGGCCCGTCCTTGGGGACCGCGCCCGCCGGGAAGTGGATGTGCACACCCCGGTCCTTCAGGTCGCCGACCGGCAGCTCCAGTTCGGCACCGTGTGAGCGCAGGAAGCTCAGCGCGATCTGCGCCGACTCCTTCATCACGTCGCCGAGCTGGCCGGTCAGCGTCAGGCCTGCCGCACCCGTCTCCGGATCGGCCAGCGACGCCTCCACATAGAGGACGTCACCACCGGCGCCGGTGACCGCGAGTCCGGTCGCCACGCCGGGGACCGCCGTGCGCCGCTCGGCCGGGTCCTGGGCGGACTCGGGCACGTGGTGCGGACGCCCGATCAGGCCGCGCAGATCCTCGTCGCGGACGGTGAAGGGCAGCTCCTTCTCGCCCAGTTCGTGCTGGGCCGCGACCTTGCGCAGCAGCCGTGCGATCGACCGCTCCAGGTTCCGTACGCCCGCCTCCCGGGTGTACTCGCCGGCGAGCTTGCGCAGCGCGCCCTCGTCGAGCGCGACCTCGTCCTTGTTCAGACCTGCCCGCTCCAGCTGGCGCGGAAGCAGGTGGTCGCGGGCGATGACGACCTTCTCGTCCTCGGTGTAGCCGTCGAGGCGGACCAGCTCCATACGGTCGAGCAGGGCCTCCGGGATGGCTTCGAGGACGTTCGCCGTCGCGAGGAAGACCACGTCGGACAGGTCGAGTTCGACCTCGAGGTAGTGGTCGCGGAAAGTGTGGTTCTGGGCCGGGTCGAGGACCTCCAGCAGGGCGGCCGCCGGGTCGCCCCGGAAGTCCGAGCCCACCTTGTCGATCTCGTCGAGCAGGACGACCGGGTTCATCGAGCCGGCCTCCTTGATGGCGCGGACGATACGGCCGGGCAGGGCGCCGACGTAGGTACGCCGGTGACCGCGGATCTCGGCTTCGTCGCGTACGCCGCCGAGCGCGACCCGCACGAACTTGCGGCCCATGGCGTGCGCCACCGACTCGCCGAGGCTCGTCTTGCCCACACCGGGCGGCCCGACCAGAGCGAGAACGGCACCTCCGCGCCGCCCGCCCACGACCCCCAGGCCGCGGTCGGCGCGCCGCTTGCGCACCGCCAGGTACTCCGTGATCCGCTCCTTCACGTCCTCGAGGCCCGAGTGCTCGGCGTCCAGGACGGCCTTGGCGCCGAGGATGTCGTATGCGTCCTCGGTGCGCTCGTTCCACGGCAGCTCCAGCACCGTGTCCAGCCAGGTGCGGATCCACGACCCCTCGGGCGACTGGTCGCTGGACCGCTCCAGCTTGTCGACCTCCTTGAGCGCGGCCTCGCGGACCTTCTCCGGCAGGTCGGCGGCCTCGACCCGGGCCCGGTAGTCGTCGGACTCCTCGCCCTCCTTCGCGTCGCCGTTCAGCTCGCGCAGCTCCTTGCGGACGGCCTCCAGCTGACGGCGCAGCAGGAACTCGCGCTGCTGCTTGTCGACGCCCTCCTGGACGTCCTTGGCGATGGACTCGGCCACGTCCTGCTCGGCGAGGTGCTCGCGCAGTTGCTCAGTGGCGAGCTTGAGCCGGGCCACCGGGTCGGCGGTCTCCAGCAGCGCCACCTTCTGTTCGGTGGTCAGGAACGGCGAGTAGCCGGAGTTGTCGGCGAGCGCGGAGACGTCGTCGATCGCCTGGACACGGTCCACGACCTGCCAGGCACCGCGCTTCTTCAGCCAGCTGGTGGCGAGGGCCTTGTACTCCTTGACCAGTTCGGCGACGTGGCCGGGCAAGGGGTCGGGAACGGTCTCGTCGATCCTCGTGCCCTCGACCCACAGCGCCGCACCCGGCCCGGTGGTCCCGGCGCCGATCTGCACACGGCCGCGGCCGCGGATCAGGGCGCCCGGGTCGCCGTCGGCCAGCCGGCCGACCTGCTCGACCGTGCCGAGCACACCCGTGCCCGCGTACGTCCCGTCAATGCGAGGAACCAGCAGAACCCTGGGCTTTCCGGGCTCCGACCGGGCGGCGGCCTGGGCAGCCTCGACCGCAGCGCGCACCTCGGAATCACTCAGGTCCAGCGGAACCACCATGCCGGGCAGCACGACCTCGCCGTCGAGCGGCAGCACGGGCAAAGCGAGCGGTGTGAACGCCGTGGACTCAGCAGCCATGATCTCCCCTTCGGCAGTCAAGTTGAGCTACACGGACTCAATGTCCATGAGGATTCGATTGTTCCCCAGGAGACGTTCGCTCTGAGCGATCAGGCCTGCCGCCTTCGTTGACGGCACGTCAGGCCGGGTGGGAAGCGATTCCGATGTCGTCCCAACGCCCTCGGGAGCGCAAGGCTTCCCGGCCGAACGGCCGTCATGCCCGCGCGCCGACGGGCAGCACGACCGTCCGGCAGTCGCCCCGCCGCCTGCCGCCCGCCGTACGGTCTGCTCATGACGGAATCGGAGATCCTTCTCGCCGCCTACGACGACCAGATGCGCGGTGCCCCGCCGAGCCCGCCCGCCGGAGTCGCCCACGAGTACGACGGCCCGCTGCTGCGGATCGTCGGCCAGTTCCGTGGGCTCGTCAGCGGGCCTCGCGACCTCGGGGTGTACGGGGCCGAGCTCGACCGGCTGATCGTCCGGCAGCGCGACTACTTCGCCGCCCGCGGCGAGGCGGTGGAGTGGAAGACGCGCGGGCACGACACCCCGGCCGACCTCGTGGACCGGCTGCGCGCCGCCGGCTTCGTGCCCGAGGACCAGGAGACGGTGGTCATCGGGCCCACCGCGGACCTGGCGGTACGGCACCCGGTCCTCCCGGAGGGCGTCACGCTGCGCCGCGTCACGGCCATGGCGGACATGCGCCGCATCGCCGCCATGGAATCGGCCGTCTGGGGGGAGGACTGCGGCTGGCTCGCGGACGACCTGACCGGCCGGGTGGCCGCCGCGCCGGACGAGATCGCGGTTCATGTGGCCGAGGCGGACGGGGAGGTCGTCTCGGCTGCCTGGCTGGTGTTCCGCGAGGGGACCGAGTTCGCGAGCCTGTGGGGCGGCTCGACGCTGGCCCGGTGGCGGGGCAAGGGGATCTACCGGGCGCTGGTCGCGGTGCGTGCCGACGTCGCGGCGGAACGCGGCGTCCGCTACCTCCAGGTGGACGCCTCCGACGACAGCGCCCCGATCCTGCGCCGTCTGGGCTTTCGGGCGGTGACCACGACGACGCCCTACGTGTGGACACCGCCGGAGCGCTGACCGAACCGCCGAACCGCCGGACCGGCGGGAGCGGCTACCGGGCGGGGGCGGCCTCCTGGGGCCTCTTCCGCCACCGCCGCACCAGCGGCCACATGGCGATCCCGATGGCCAGGGACATCAGATGGCCCCAGTTGCTCAGGGGGTCCGTGAACGCGACGAGGTCCTGGAGCAGTATGCCGCCGAACACGATGAGCACCGCCCAGCGCAGCCATGGCCGCAGCAGGCCGGTCAGTGCGCCGAGGCTCGCCGCCACGCCGAAGCTGATGCCGTAGTCGAGGCGGTGCAGGGAGCTGTCGGGCAGTTCGCCGACCAGTACCCACAGACCGACCGGGAGCTCGGTGGCCAGGGTCGCGAGGACGTGCCCGAGCAGGAAGACGACGACCGTGCGCCGTCCTCCTATCCGCCGCTCGAGCGCGGTCAGCACGAGCAGGAAGATCAGCGTGTACGACGAGGTGATCCCGCCCGCGATCCACAGCGCGCTGGCGATGAGCACCGGCACCGGGGTCCGCACCAGATGGGCGACGTCGGTGCTGGACTGCTGGTACAGGGTGTGCACCAGGGCCGGGTCGGCGTACGCGGCGAAGAGCGAGGTGACGGCGAGGACGGCGGCGTACCCGAAGGTGAAGGGGGTGGCCACGGGGTTCGGCAGGAGCAGCCAGGGACGCGGGCCCGCCTTCGGCGCGGGCGGGCAGAGGGCCGGAAGGGCCGGCTGGCATGCCGTGCGCTGGCGCGGCATGCCGTCAAGGAATGGCGCGCCCGTCCCCGGGGCCGTGAACGTGGCGTCAGCCGCCGAGACCGTGCGTTCCAAGGCGCGGCGCTCCTTCCGTCACGCACCACCCTTGGCGTCGCAGGGGTCGCTGTCTATGACCGACGCCACCACCGTCCCGATTTCAAAGCAACTTCTCAGACGCCTCGCACGTCCGGCGCAACCGCGCGAACGGAGGTTCGCACCCTAACGGCGGTCGGGCCAGGTCACGACGCTGAGCGCGCGCCGGGTTCGGCGCACGGAGCCGCGGAAAGGCCTACCCGCCCGACCAAAATCAGTCGTCATCAGCAGATCACGTCACCAGAATGTGACCCATGGCTCATCCGTACGACACCTACGACGCCCCAGAAGTGCTCGACCGCCGCTCGGGCCCCTACGGCGAGGTGGTGCTGCGGCGCCAGGGCGGACTGCTGCAGATCATCGCCAACGGCTGCTTCCTGATGGACAACTCCGACGGGCGCTCGGAGCGACTGCTCGTCGACGCCGCCCGCGACGCCCTGGACTGCCGCCCCCACCCCCACGTGCTGATCGGCGGACTCGGCGTCGGCTTCTCGCTCGCGCACGCCGCGGCGGACACCCGCTGGGGAGGGATCACGGTCGTCGAACGGGACCGGGCCGTCATCGACTGGCACCGCGACGGCCCGCTGTCCGCCCTGACCGCGGACGCGCTGGCCGACCCGCGCACCCGCCTCCTCGCAACGGATCTCGTCGCTTACGTCAATGAGACGTCGGACACGTACGACGCACTATGCCTCGACATCGACAACGGGCCCGGCTGGACCGTCACGGAGGACAACGAAAGCCTGTACTCGACGGCAGGACTGGCAAGCTGCGCACGCCTGTTGAGGCCCGGAGGAGTACTGGCGGTATGGTCGGCACAGCCCTCTCCGGAATTTGAAGGAACCCTCTGGAATGCCGGGTTCCAGCAGGTCCGTACCGAAGAGGTCCCGGTTGCCCGGGGCGTTCCGGACGTCGTGCATCTTGCTGTCAGACCTGGATAGCCGACCGGCGGTAACTCCCCGTACGCTGCATCCCTGACGCGGATCATTCAAGCGTCAAACGCAGTCATGGGATCACCCCACGGATTCCGGAAAGCAACCCCAGGGGCGGGCGATGGAGCAGACACACACCGCACACAACGGCACGACGGCGACCCCGGGCGCGCAGCGGCGGGTTCTGGTGGTCGAGGACGACCAGACCATCCAGGACGCCATCGCCGCCCGCCTGCGCGCCGAGGGATTCCTCGTGCAAACGGCCGGCGACGGCCCGGCAGCGGTCGACACGGCCGAGGCCTGGCAGCCCGACCTGCTGATTCTCGACATCATGCTGCCGGGCTTCGACGGCCTGGAAGTCTGCCGCCGCGTGCAGGCACAGCGCCCGGTACCGGTGCTGATGCTCACCGCGCGCGACGACGAGACGGACATGCTGGTCGGGCTCGGCGTCGGCGCCGACGACTACATGACCAAGCCGTTCTCGATGCGGGAACTGGCGGCGCGCGTGCACGTGCTGCTGCGCCGGGTCGAGCGGGCCGCACTGGCCGCCGCCACCCCGCGCACCGGCATCCTGCGCCTCGGCGAACTGGAGATCGACCACGCACAGCGCCGGGTCCGGGTGCGCAGCGAGGACGTCCACCTCACGCCCACCGAGTTCGACCTGCTCGTGTGCCTGGCGAACACCCCGCGCGCGGTCCTGTCCCGCGAGCAGCTGCTCGCGGAGGTCTGGGACTGGGCCGACGCCTCCGGCACCCGCACCGTGGACAGCCACATCAAGGCCCTGCGGCGGAAGATCGGCGCGGAACGCATCCGTACCGTGCACGGCGTCGGCTACGCGCTGGAGACCCCGACGCCATGAGCGGCGAGCCGTCGCCACGGAGAGGCCCCGGGGAGCCCTGGGGCGGCGTTCGCCCGTTCTCGGTCAAGACCAAGCTGGGCGCACTGGTCGTCATCTCGGTGCTGATCACTACGGGTCTGCTGCTGATCGCGGTGCGCACCGAGACCGAGCTCCGCTTCATCACGGTGTTCTCGATGATCGCCACCCTGCTGATCACGCAGTTCGTGGCCCACTCGCTCACCGCTCCGCTCGACGAGATGAACACGGTGGCCCGGTCCATCTCGCACGGCGACTACACCCGCCGGGTGCGCGACACACGCCGGGACGAGCTGGGCGACCTGGCCCACACGATCAACCTGATGGCCGACGAGCTCGAGGCCCAGGACCGACAGCGCAAGGAACTCGTGGCGAATGTCTCCCACGAGCTGCGCACGCCCATCGCGGGACTGCGCGCGGTGCTGGAGAACATCGTCGACGGGATATCGGCCGCCGACCCGGAGACGATGCGCACGGCGCTGAAGCAGACGGAACGGCTCGGGCGCCTGGTGGAGACCCTGCTGGACCTCTCCCGCCTGGACAACGGTGTGGTTCCGCTGAAGAAGCGCCGCTTCGAGGTGTGGCCGTACCTCTCGGGCGTCCTCAAGGAGGCCCAGATGGTGTCCTCCGCCCGCGCGGGCATCGCCTCGGGCTCCGGAACCCACACCCGTACCGATGTCCATCTGCATCTGGACGTGACCCCGCCGGAGCTGACCGCGCACGCGGACCCCGAGCGCATCCACCAGGTCGTGGCCAACCTGATCGACAACGCGGTCAAGCACAGCCCGCCGCACGGGCGCGTGACCGTGAAGGCGCGGCGCGGGACGCACGCCGAGTCGCTGGAGCTCGAGGTCCTGGACGAGGGTCCCGGCATCCCCAAGTCGGAGTGGCACCGGGTCTTCGAGCGCTTCAACCGCGGAGCGGTGAACCGGCCGCACGGGCCGGGCAGCGACGGCGGCACGGGCCTCGGTCTGGCGATCGCCCGCTGGGCGGTCGAGCTGCACGGCGGCCGGATCGGGGTGGCCGAATCCCCCCGCGGCTGCCGGATCCAGGTCACCCTTCCGGGAGAGCCATCCGCGTCCGGTTGACGTAAAGTTCAAAGCGGAGCCACAAGATCCATACAGGTCCCCGCTGACGGACACGTGTGATCAGGCAGGGGCCCGCGCATCCCCCGCGCCGGGCCGGGTCCGCCGTACCCGCCGAGAACGGAACCCCCCTTGTTTCCCGCCATTTCCAGCGCCGAAACACGCTTTCCGGTGTGACTTACACGACGATGAACCGGCCTGGCCTGACCTTCGCGGCCGGGGAGGCGTAGCCTTTATTCCCGCTGTCCAATCACCTTGTGAAGCGGAAGAGGGCGGTTGCCGCCGTGTCGCCACAGTCCCCCAGTAACTCGAGCATCTCCACCGACGACCAAGCCGGGAAGAACCCCGCGGCCGCGTTCGGTCCGAACGAGTGGCTCGTCGATGAGATCTATCAGCAGTACCTCCAGGACCCGAATTCGGTAGACCGTGCCTGGTGGGACTTCTTCGCCGACTACAAGCCGGGAGCCCCCGCCTCCGCGGCCGGTACCGCGGCCGCGGGGGCCGCGGAGACCACCGCGTCGGCCCAGGCCGCGCCCGCCGCCCAGGCTGCCGCTCCCACGGCTCCGGCCGCGCCGCCGGCCCCGGCCGCTCCTGCGCAGCCGGCCGCCGCGCCTGCCCCGGCGAAGGCCGCCGCGCCCGCCGCGAAGCCCGCCGCCGCACCCGCCGCCAAGCCCGCCGCGGCGCCCGCACAGCCCAAGAAGGACGAGGCCGTGGCCCAGGCGCCCCAGGGTCCTGAGCTGGTGACCCTGCGCGGCCCCTCAGCCGCCGTCGTGAAGAACATGAACGCCTCGCTGGAGCTGCCCACGGCCACGTCCGTGCGCGCGGTGCCGGTGAAGCTGCTCTTCGACAACCGCATCGTCATCAACAACCACCTCAAGCGCGCCCGGGGCGGGAAGATCTCCTTCACGCACCTGATCGGCTACGCGATGGTCCAGGCCATCAAGGCCATGCCGTCGATGAACTGGTCCTTCGCGGAGAAGGACGGCAAGCCGACCCTGGTCAAGCCGGAGCACGTCAACCTCGGCCTCGCCATCGACCTGGTGAAGCCGAACGGTGACCGCCAACTCGTCGTCGCGGCGATCAAGAAGGCCGAGACGCTCAACTTCTTCGAGTTCTGGCAGGGCTACGAGGACATCGTCCGCCGCGCCCGCGACGGCAAGCTGACGATGGACGACTTCACCGGCGTGACGGTCTCTCTCACCAACCCCGGCGGCCTCGGCACCGTCCACTCGGTGCCGCGTCTGATGCCCGGCCAGTCGGTGATCATGGGCGTCGGCTCGATGGACTACCCGGCGGAGTTCCAGGGCACCTCCCAGGACACCCTGAACAAGCTCGGCATCTCCAAGGTCATGACGCTCACGTCGACCTACGACCACCGGGTGATCCAGGGCGCCGCCTCCGGCGAGTTCCTGCGCGTCGTCGCCAACCTCCTGCTCGGCGAGAACGGCTTCTACGACGAGATCTTCGAGGCCCTGCGCATCCCCTACGAGCCGGTCCGCTGGCTCAAGGACATCGACGCCTCGCACGACGACGACGTCACCAAGGCCGCCCGCGTCTTCGAGCTGATCCACTCCTACCGGGTCCGCGGCCACGTCATGGCCGACACCGACCCGCTGGAGTACCGCCAGCGCAAGCACCCCGACCTGGACATCGTCGAGCACGGGCTCACCCTGTGGGACCTGGAGCGCGAGTTCGCCGTCGGCGGCTTCGCCGGCAAGTCGATGATGAAGCTGCGCGACATCCTCGGCGTGCTGCGCGACTCGTACTGCCGCACCACCGGCATCGAGTACATGCACATCCAGGACCCCAAGCAGCGCAAGTGGATCCAGGACCGCGTGGAGCGCCCGCACACCAAGCCGGAGCGCGAGGAGCAGCTGCGCATCCTGCGCCGGCTGAACGCGGCGGAGGCCTTCGAGACCTTCCTGCAGACCAAGTACGTCGGCCAGAAGCGCTTCTCCCTGGAGGGCGGCGAATCGGTCATCCCGCTGCTCGACGCGGTGATCGACAGCGCGGCCGAGTCCCGCCTGGACGAGGTCGTCATCGGCATGGCCCACCGCGGCCGCCTGAACGTCCTCGCGAACATCGTCGGCAAGTCCTACGCGCAGATCTTCCGCGAGTTCGAGGGCAACCTCGACCCGAAGTCGATGCACGGCTCCGGCGACGTGAAGTACCACCTGGGCGCCGAGGGCACCTTCACCGGTCTCGACGGCGAGCAGATCAAGGTCTCCCTCGCCGCCAACCCGTCCCACCTGGAGACGGTCGACCCGGTCATCGAGGGCATCACCCGGGCCAAGCAGGACATCATCAACAAGGGCGGTACGGACTTCACGGTCCTGCCGGTGGCGATCCACGGCGACGCGGCCTTCGCGGGCCAGGGCGTGGTGGCCGAGACCCTGAACATGTCGCAGCTGCGGGGCTACCGCACGGGCGGCACGGTCCACATCGTCATCAACAACCAGGTCGGCTTCACCGCGGCCCCCGAGTCCTCGCGTTCCTCCATGTACGCGACGGACGTGGCCCGCATGATCGAGGCCCCGATCTTCCACGTGAACGGCGACGACCCCGAGGCGGTCGTGCGCGTCGCGCGTCTGGCCTTCGAGTTCCGCCAGGCGTTCAACAAGGACGTGGTGATCGACCTCATCTGCTACCGCCGCCGCGGTCACAACGAGTCGGACAACCCGGCCTTCACCCAGCCGCTGATGTACGACCTGATCGACAAGAAGCGTTCGGTGCGCAAGCTGTACACCGAGTCGCTGATCGGCCGGGGCGACATCACGCTGGAAGAGGCCGAGCAGGCGCTGCAGGACTACCAGGGCCAGCTGGAGAAGGTCTTCACCGAGGTCCGCGAGGCCACGTCGCAGCCGGTTTCGGCCGCGACGCCGGAGCCGCAGGACGGCTTCCCGGTGGCGGTCGACACGGCCGTGTCCGCCGAGGTCGTCAAGCGGATCGCCGAGTCCCAGGTCAACATCCCCGACTACTTCACCGTCCACCCGCGCCTGCTGCCGCAGCTTCAGCGCCGGGCGGCCATGGTCGAGGACGGCACGATCGACTGGGGCATGGGCGAGACCCTGGCCATCGGCTCGCTGCTCCTCGAGGGCACGCCGGTCCGCCTCTCCGGCCAGGACTCCCGCCGCGGCACCTTCGGCCAGCGCCACGCGGTACTGATCGACCGCGAGACGGGCGAGGACTACACCCCGCTGCAGTACCTGTCGGAGGACCAGGCGCGCTACAACGTCTACGACTCCCTGCTGTCCGAGTACGCGGTCATGGGCTTCGAGTACGGCTACTCGCTGGCCCGCCCCGACGCGCTCGTGATGTGGGAGGCGCAGTTCGGCGACTTCGTCAACGGCGCGCAGAGCGTCGTCGACGAGTACATCTCGGCGGCGGAGCAGAAGTGGGGCCAGACGTCCGGCGTCACCCTGCTCCTCCCGCACGGCTACGAGGGCCAGGGCCCGGACCACTCCTCGGCCCGCCCGGAGCGGTTCCTGCAGCTCTGCGCCCAGAACAACATGACGGTCGCGATGCCGACCCTGCCGTCGAACTACTTCCACCTCCTGCGGTGGCAGGTGCACAACCCGCACCACAAACCGCTGGTGGTCTTCACGCCGAAGTCGATGCTGCGCCTCAAGGCCGCCGCGTCGAAGGCGGAGGAGTTCACGACGGGCCAGTTCCGCCCGGTCATCGGCGACTCCTCGGTGGACCCGGCCGGGGTCCGCAAGGTCGTCTTCACGGCGGGCAAGGTCTACTACGACCTCGAGGCCGAGCGCCGGAAGCGCGGTGTGACGGACACGGCGATCATCCGTCTCGAGCGCCTGTACCCGCTGCCGGGTGCCGAGCTCCAGGCCGAGATCAAGAAGTACCCGAACACCGAGAAGTACCTGTGGGTCCAGGAGGAGCCGGCGAACCAGGGCGCCTGGCCGTTCATCGCCCTGAACCTCATCGACCACCTGGACCTGGCGGTCGGCGCGGACATCCCGGCCGGCGAGCGCCTGCGCCGCATCTCGCGCCCGCACAGCTCGTCCCCGGCCGTGGGCTCGGCGAAGCGGCACCAGGCGGAGCAGGAGCAGCTGGTGCGTGAGGTGTTCGAGGCGTGAGCCTCTGAGCGCTGCTGACGAGAGGGCCCGGCCCCGGGATTTTCCCGGGGCCGGGCCCTTCGTCGTACGTCCTCGGTGGCCCGGCGACAGCCCGGCTGTCGCCGGGCTCAGGGAATCTCAGGCTCGAAGTCCCAGTGGGGGCGGACTCGGTTACGGGCCGACACGCTCTGGGGGTGCCGCGCGCCAAGAGTCGCCGCCAGCGCGCTCAAAGTTTCCGCCTCCACTCGGTCGGCCTCCTGCCGTTGTCCGAGTGTCCGCAGGTCATAGGCGAGCGCGATGCGCGCACACAGCGTCAGCGGATGCCGGGCGCCGAGCCTGCCAGCGGCCCTCGTGGCTGCCTCCCGGCTCAAGACGACGGCGGATTCTGGGTCGCCCACGAGGTTGCGCAAGTCCGAGGTGTTGAGGGCACAGGCGAGTGTCCAGGGGTGGTCCTCCCCCACCGCGGAGCTCATGTTGGCAAGAGAGCGCTCGGCCAGAGCGTAAGCCTGCTCCCCTTCTCCGACATGACGAAGGATCAGGGCGTGGTTGGCCCAGGCTCCCGCGGTGTACGGGTGCGCCGGTCCGAGCAGCCGTTCGTAGCGGTCACCGACGGACTCACTGATGAGCCGGGCTGCGTCGATGTTGCCGTGCTCACGGGCATAGCAGCTCTGACTAGCGGCGAAAAGAAGCGTGAGCGGGTCCGTGTCGCCCAGGACTCTTTCTCCTTGCCGCAGCAGGTGACTGAAGAGCGGCCCCGCCCGTTCATGATCCGTGCCCCGATACAAGCACACGGCGAAGTTGTGCTCGGCTCTCAGGGTTTGGGGGCGGGTGCGGCCGAGAATCTCCTGGTGCAGGGTCACATTGTGGTCCTGCAACTGCAAGGCCTCG
This sequence comes from Streptomyces sp. NPDC001156, assembly GCF_053598275.1. Classification (NCBI taxonomy): domain Bacteria; kingdom Bacillati; phylum Actinomycetota; class Actinomycetes; order Kitasatosporales; family Streptomycetaceae; genus Streptomyces; species Streptomyces sp. NPDC001156. The sequence continues at coordinate 38,138 of NZ_JBSFJX010000042.1, forward strand.
GCATATCGGCCCAGGAGCCGTAAATCCGTGGCGCACAGAATGCCCGAGAAGAGAGTCCACACATCGCCGGACCCCAGAATCCGCTGCCGCTCCCCCAGCGTCTGCTGATCGATCTCGAGAGCCTCGTGATAACGGCCGAGCAGACGCAGCGACACGGCTTTGTTGTTCAGTGCCGACAGCGTGCGCGGCTCGCTCGCTCCGAGGAGTGCTTCGTAGCCGTCCACGACCTCCTGGGAGAGGGCGAGAGCCTCGTCATAACGGGCCAGTGCGCGCAGGTCCGCGGCGAGACCGCCGACAGCCCGCAGGTATCCGAGATTTCGGCGGCCGCTCACCGCGAGGTACTGCTCGACCGCCGTGCGGCTCACGGCCTCACTGTGCTGGTAGTCCCCGCACGCCCGAAGCAGGTTGGCGTAGTGGTGGCCGAGGTCCCACAGCAGTTCGTTGTGACTGCCCGGAAGCTCCTGCCAGGCCGGCAGCACCTGCTCGGCGAACCAGACGCCCGTGCTGTACTCGCCCGAAACGTACATGTAGCGCAGGCAGTTGAGGATCAGCGTGTGAACGGTGGGGTCCGCGCTGTGGAGTACATCCGCGTACTCCAGATGCGGGACGATCCCGGCGTATCGCAGCCAGACGTCGGGGTCTGAGGGTCGCCGTGGATCGGCAGTGGCCAGGGCCCGGCGGACCACCCCCGCGAAGACCTGCCGGTCCTCGTCGGGCATGTCGTTGCGCACGACTTGGTGCACCATCCGGTGCAGATACAGGTACTCCGCCGACTGACCCGGCTCATGGGAGTCCAGGCGCACGACCGAGTACTGGCGCAGCTGGCCGATCGCCCTGTCCCACACCCGCGTCTCTTGCAGCAACTCTGCAATGGGTTGGGGAAGTTCGTCCGTCGGCATCTCCCTGAGCAGGCGTACGGGGACCGAGCCGGGCGCGAAGAAGGTGCACAGACGCAGCAGGACCACGGACTCCGGGCAACTCTCGCGCAGTCTTGTCAACAGGATGGACAGAGCCGAGCGGAAGGTGAGCGGGAAGTCGGCGGACACCTTCGCCGCGGTCCGACCAGGATCCCTTTGGAGGAGTTCGAGGTATTCGTCGACGGACATGCCGGAGTCCTCGAGCCAGGCCGCGTTCTGGTCCAGCAGGAGGGGCAGGTCTTCGAGGGCCTCCGCCAGCCGGTCGGCCTCCGCGTCCGTGAGCCGGGGCGCTCCGCGACGGATGAAGGCGACGGATTCACCCCGTTCGTAGACCGGTACTTCGAGCAGCGAGCTGCCGTGGTTGCGCCAGCCGGGGTTGCGGGAGGTGATCAGGACGTGCCCCGGTCCGGTCGGCACCAGGTCAGCGATCTGATCCGGCTCGTCGGCGCCGTCCAGGATCAGCAGCCAGCGCGCATAGGGGGCCCCGCGGCCGAGTGCCTCGCCCACCGCTCGCAGCCGCTCGCCGTACTCCGCCCCCGTCGCGAGCCCCAGAGCGGGAGCGAGCTCCGCGAGCCGCTGCCTCGCGAAAGTCCGGCTGTCTGCGCTCACCCACCACACCACGTCGTACTCGGACCCGAATCGGTACGCGTACTCGGTGGCGAGCTGGGTCTTCCCCACACCCGGCATGCCCTTGAGAGTCACCATCCCCCGGCCCTGCATGAGGAGATGGCAGGTGTCCCCCAGGAGCGACTCACGGCCCATGAACCGGGAATTGCGGCGCGGTACGCCGCCCCACACCCGGATGGCATCCATGGGGAAACGGGGGTGACCGCCTCCGGCGCCGTTCATGGACTCCTGCAGCGGGTCGGCCTGCAATCCGAGTACGCGCAGGACCTGTTGCTCGGCCTCGACCGCGGTCAGGTCGTACAGGCCGACCGGGTCGATGGCCTCGACAGCGGCCGGCAGGGAGGACGCCGTCACCGACACCGCTGCGAAGCGGTCCGCGTTGGGGACGACGACCTCGTACAAAGCCTCGTTCCACTCCTCGCGCGTCCTTCGGCCCGCCCCGAAGTACCCCTCGCTGAGGACCAGCAGGACCGGCCCGGGAGCGAGCAGCAAATCCCTGAGGGACTCCGCCAAGGGGGTCCCGCTCGGCGGATCCCAACGCTGGTGGACGACGCGATGGCCGTACCGCTCCAGGCAGTCGCCGATCCAGTCGGCCCAGGCGCGATGGAATCCGGCGCAGCTGATCGTGACAGTCTGCCGACCGGCACGTCGAGGGCGCCGCTCAGGTGTCCGGTCCGGAAGATCGCTCCGCTGGGGCTCGCCCGGGCCCGATCGCTCGTCCAGCCAGGTGCCCCGTCCGCGATCGAGGGGTGCCGACGGCCGCGTCGTCGAGGACGTCCGCTCCCTTACGACGTCCACCAGCTTCGCCGCCGGTTCCCGTCCCGGCTGTCGTTCCCGGATCTCGGAGCGCAACTCGGCCTTGCGGACGGGGACACCCCACTGGTTGCTGATGGTCAGCCACAGGGATGCCTCCCCCGTCTCACCGGTCGTCGAGACTCGGAAGCGCGCCGCCCCGTATGTTCCGCCGAAGCGGTGCAGAACGACGCTCGGTTCGTCGAGCGCCGTGCAGACGAAGGAAGGGGAGCCGTCGAGGGCGACAGTGAAGGTGAACTCCTCCACGGGGTAGGGCCATTCCGCAGGTGCGCCGTCCGGCTGCGGCAGGGGTCCGCGCAGATCGACGGTGACGAGGTAGTCGCACTCGGTCTCGGCCTGGCGGGGCCAGGCCACGACGGGTTCGATCACCAAGGGGTGCCGATCTCCACTCACCGCACGCCCCTTCCTGCAGCGCTCTGTCCGTCCTCTGCCGCCAGTCGCAGTGTGGTGAGCGGATGGCCGTAGTAGTGGAACATGAAGGCGTACAGGAGGCGCAGCACGCGTTTCTGGCCCACCCGATCGACCTGGCCGTCATCGTTGCGCGTGGTCGGGATGGCCCTCAGGGAGCCGAACTCCTCGATCGCGCGGGCCCGGAACGACCGCAGGGTCTCGGCAATCGGCTGCTGGGGGTGCGTGGCCACCTCGTGCACCAGGCGCCGCACCAGCTTGCGCGCCTCCTGGTCTCCTACCTTTCCCGCCGTGACGATGCACCCGCCCGCTCCTTTGCGCAAGAAGAGTTCGGCGAATCCACGCAGGGCGTACTCCCCCTGTGCCCGGTTGTGCACGAAACGTCCTGAGTGACAGGCGTTGAGGCAGACCAGGGAGCGGTCCATGTCCAGCACCCGCATGGGCTGGCCGTTGAACTCGGCCCAGGTGCGGTCGCCGAGCGACAGGCGCGGGACGGTCGAACCGTACGTGCCGTGGCAGCCCATGTAGACGAGCCCGGTGCGGTCGACGGGCGTGTCGAGCGCCTCCAGGAAGGGAGTCATCTCCATGTGCGACTGGTGTGCGTACCGGGCGAAGACATGGCCGTCGTCGGTCATGTCCTTGTGGAGGTAGCTGAGGACGCGCCCGTGGCACTCGCCCCTCTCCCGCGGCAGATCCTGGCCGACATCGTGCACGGTGGTCCAGCGGACCAGAACGAGCTGTGCCCCCAGCGGCCCGCCCTCCAAGCCGAGTTCCGCATCAGAGGGCAGCCAGAACAGTTCCCAGGGCAGTTCGTATCCCGTGTCGTCCCACACGACCAGCCGCAGCGTGTTGCCGTGCCGGTCCCGGATCCGGTTGATCCAGCGGGCGAGTTCCCCCTGGTTTCCGGACCAGAGCTGGATGCCCCGCAGGATCTCCGACGGGTACTCACCGTCGCCACTCACGTTGCCGAGACCGACGGCAGGCGCGGTGAGGCGGTCGGGCCCGGCCGAGCAGTTCAGCGTGAGGTCTCCGCACCAGCCCTGGAGCCGGTAGGACTCCTGCCCGTCCTCCGCCTCGGCCCTCGCCACGCGGAGCACCGCTGCCCCCTCGTCGAGGCGCTCCACCGGCCGCACCTCGCCGCCTCCGAGGCCGGAGGGCGGTTCATGCGAACGGCGCAGCTGCCGTACGGAAGCCGGTTCGCGGCGGGCTGCGGGACGCAGGCCGGACAGAGGCCCGCGACGCATCACGGTGTCCACCCCCACCAGCCAGCGCGCACCATGCCGCGGCTCAGTGTCCACCGGCGATCCCCTCGCCTGCGGTTCCGGTCCCGCGGCCGGGGCGTCCCTCGACGACGCTCCCGCCCAGCGTCTCGGCGAGTGCGAAGGGCAGGTCTCCGTAGGGCTCCCTGCCCGCGTCCACAACGGCCACGTGCATCCTCGTTCGGTCCATGGCTCCGACGCGTGCTGCCGCCTCGAGGGCGTCCTCGACGCCCGACGCGGCCACCGGCCCGCCGAGCCGACCGCTGTGGCTGGCCCGCAGCGGAACGTTGCCACGCCCGTCGGTGACGACGACCAACCAGGCCTCCGCCAGACTGCTCCCCTGCTGCTGAAAGGCGCGGCGCAAGGCCTGCGCTGCCTGCTCGATGCCGTGCGCGAGGGGTGTGGCACGGCCAGCCGGGCGGTAGAGCGCGGCAAGGACCCGAGGGTCGAGAACGTTGCGGGCGGCGAAGGCATGGGCTCGCAGCTCGTCGGCGGCCTCCGCACTGCCGACCTCGACCACCTGTGCGGCGGCCCGCCCGGTGTACGCCCACTGCAGGAAGGGAGCCAGCGCATCCTGCCAGTCCCATTCGTCGGGCCGGCAAGTGTGGTCCAGGACCAGCACCAGCATGCGTTCCGGGGCTTCGGCGCGGACGTAGCTGTGCAGGTCGACGGGCGACACCGTGAACCGCTCGGTCCCCCGGACGCGTTGGTGCACGGCGGCCTCCCGTACGGTGCGCACGTAAGCGAGGTCCCGCAGGTCCCTCGCCCGCCGGGTGCCGACCGCCACTCCGCGTGCGGAGGGCGATCCCGCCGTGCGCTGCCAGGGACTGCGTAGGGGCGCGAAGTCCCGGAGTGGCTCTGCCTCGTCCTCGGGGTACGGGGTGACCGCCGCTTGGGGCGTCCGGCCCTGACCGGTGCCGATCGCTTCCGGCGGCTCGGTCTCCAGGAGTCGCTCGCCCGTCCCGGAGCGCAGACGGTCTCCAACGGGTGTGCTTTTCCGGCGTCGTGGCACGGTGCGTGGCGCCGGGCGGGGGTGCTCGGCCGATGACAAAGGCTCCGCCGGGCCGGCATCCATGTCACCGTGGTGCGGCGCATCCGCCACTGTCAGGCCCATGAGCCGGGCGGCCTCGTCGCAGTGGCCGGCGGAGACCGCTTGTTCGCCGTTCAGTGCTGCCAAGGTGCGGGCCAGTCTCGCGAGGGCTAGTTCCCTGCGGGCTCCGGCGTCCGGCCCGAGGAGTTCCATCACACGGCCGAGAGCCTCGTCGGTGACGGTCACGGCCGGGATTCCTTGCACGGCGGCAGTGCGCCATGTGTGCGGCAGGCTTCCCAGCAGCCTGTCCGTCGGGGGCAATCGCAGAGCACCCGCGGGAAGCCGGAGGGCGAACCTGTCCAGCAGGTGCAGACTGAGCCGGCCCACGTCGGACGAACGGCAGGCTGCCAGCCAGCGCGTCCGGGGCCGGGCCGTCTGGCGCAGTCCCGTGTGCTCGACCACGGCGACATCCGCCCCGAGCAACTGCACGGCCGCGCGCATGCCGGCGACGCTCAGCCGGGTCAGGTCCGCGACGACGACCACCGGCGGCGGTCCGGGGCGGGTGTCGGCCCGGATGAGAGGGCCCGGCTCGATCCGGAACACGATGCCGTCGGATTCCTGCCGCAGCCCGGGCCGGACCCATAGGTCCTCGTCACGGCTGGTGGCCCCCAGCATGAGCGGGGGCCGGTCGGGTTCGGCACCGCCCAATGGCCCCGCACCTGTGACGATTCGTGTGAACAGACGTGCCACGGAGTCGACGAGCCGGGGTTCGAGGTCGAAGAGCAGCACCCCGGACAGCGCGGGTTCGGCAGCGGCACAGACGAGGGCGCGGGTCAGCCGCCGGGCGAGGTCGTCCGGCTCCTCCGGCGCGCTGAGTTCGGACACGGCGAAACCCTTCCGCAGGTCGGAGGCCATGAAGCGGATCAGTCGGACTCGAAGAGGTCCTTGACTCGGGCCTGCTCGTCGGAACCCCAGTCGAAGGTTCCGCCGTGGGCGGTCTCCGGCCGCCGGTGCCGAAGCGCCATGGGCAGCACACGCAGCAGATGAACGCGCTCCACTCGGTCCGCGCCGTCCAGTGCCGCGAGGGCGCGGGCCGCCAGCGTGGCCACGATCTCGCCGCGCTGTCCGACCGCGTCCACGCGCTCTGCCGCCTCGGCGCACAGCCGAACGATGTCGTCCGGCACCTGAACGTGCCGTACCCGGTCCCGCGCCGCCTCCAGCCGCCTACGGGTCTCCGCGCCCTCATGCCCAGCCGTGGCAAGCCAGCCGGACTCCTCCCCGGCCAGCTCCCTCTCAAAGTCCAGCACCGTACGGATCATCCGACGGCGCGCCTCCACGTCCAACTGCTCGGCGGTGACCATCAGCCCGAAACGGTCGAGCAACTGCGGCCGCAACCCGCCCTCTTCGGGGTTCATGGTGCCCACGAGCCCGAAGGACAGGTGCTTGGCGGTGGCGAGGCCTTCCCGCTGCACCGAGAGAACCCCGGTCGAGACGACGTCGAGGATGATGTTGACGAGGTGGTCGTCCAGGAGGTTCACCTCGTCGATGTAGAGAAGCCCCTTCTCGTGAGCATCCTCGAGAAGACCCGGCTGGGGGCGGGGCTCACCGCGCATGAGGGCGTCCAGTTCCCAGCCACCTAGCACGCGGTCGTCCGTGGCGTTGATGGGAAGGGTGACGGGCAGCTCGTCATGCGCCATGAGAGCGAAGGCCCGTACCAGGGTGGATTTGGCGGTGCCACGCGCGCCGGCCATGAGAACTCCGCCTATGCGGGGCGCGACGTGGTTGAGTTCCAGCGCCAGCTTCAGATCGCCCTGCCCCACGACACGGCTGTACGGCAGTATGTGCACGTCACCCGTCGTACGGCTCACGATGTAGTCCCTTCCGGATCCGGCGACGGTTCCTGCGGCGCACCGGACGTCCGCCACCGGAAGGTGATCTGGAGCTGCGCCTCCGCCCCGCTCTTGACCAGCGCGGCCACCCCGGCGTCGACCTTGATCGAGAGCTGCATCTCTATCTCGTCCGGCCGCACCTCTTCCCTGAGCTCCCCGAAGCGCCTCACTGCCTGGGCCGCGCAACGCCGTGCAAGATCCAGTCCGTCGGTGTAGGCGTCCCGTGCGATCTGGACGACACGCTGGGCGGCGCCGTCCCGGGTCTCCTCGTCGCCGTAGACAAGGTCAAGGCCGTCCGAGGAGGCGGGTCGGAGGTCGGTGTCTACTTCGATGGCGATGGGCCCGTCCGCTCCCGCCGGGACAGGTCCCACTAAGATCACCACACCGTCCCCCTGGTTCAACTCTCCTGCTGTGCCCGGCTGTTGAGAGTGAGACCTTCGTACTTCCCCGGCGTGCGGGCCGTTATGCGCACCGGGGTGGTTGGACTGGGTTCAGATGATCTGGGCCTCGAAGTCCCAGAAGGGCCGGGTACGGGCACGGGCCGAGACAGTGTGGACGTGCTGCGGACCGAGGGTGGCGACGAGGTCCGCCAGAGCCTCCTGTTCCAGCTTCTCCGCCTCCTGTCGGTCCCTCAGGCCACGGAGGTCGGCAGCGTGGGCGATCCGGGCCGAGAGGGTCAGCGGGTGCGTACGGCCAAGGACCTCTGCGGCCCGGGCAGCGGTGACCTTGCTCAACTCCGCAGCCGTCTCCGTGTCGCCGACGAGATTACGGAGGGCGGAGGCGTTGATGGCGCACCCCAGGGTCCACGGGTGGTTCTCGCCCACGGCCGCGGTCATGTCCGTCAGCGCCTGTTCGACGAGGACGTGGGCTTGGTCGCGCTCGCCCACGCTCCGCAGGATCAGCGCGTGGTTGGCACGCGCTCCAGCGACGAAGGGATGTCCTTCGGCGAGCATCACTTCGTAACGGGCGATGGTTGCCTCGCTGAGCTCGCGGGCCCGGTCGATGTCGCCGTGCTCGCGTGTGAAGCAGCTCTGGCTGGTGGCATACCGGAGGGTCTCCGGATCCGTCTCACCCAGAACGCGCTCAGACCGCTCCAACACGTCGGCGAAGAGTTTCCCCGCCACCTCACGGTCGCCCCTGCGGTAGTGGCAAAAGGCGAGGTTGTGCTGAGCTTTCAACGTGTAGGGGTTGTTCGCGCCCAGCACATGGAGCTGTTCCTCGACGTTCTTCGCCTGGATCGACTCCGCCTCGGTGTAGCGCCCCAGAAGGCGCAGGTCGATGGCGTAGGACATCTCCGAGTAGAAAGTCCATGGATGCCGAGGCTTCAGCAACAGGCGCCGCGCGTCGAGGGTTCGGCGATCGATGTCCAGAGCCTCTTCATAGCGGCCCAGCAGTACCAGCGTTACGGCAACGTTGTTCTGGGCGTTCAGGGTGCGGGAGTCCTGCTCGCCCAGGAGCTCCCGGTACGCCGCGAGGATCCACTGGGAGAGTTCGAGCGCCTCGTCGTAGCGGGCCAGACCACGCAGGTCGGCGCCAAGACCACCTGCCGCGCGGAGATGTTCCAGGTCCTGCGGTCCGCGCTCGTGCCGAAGGTGATCGACTGCGACGCGCTCAATGGCCTCCGTACGCGTGTAGTCGCCGACCGCGCGCAAGAGATTGGCGTAGTGGTAGGTGAGCTCCCAGATTCTGGGGTGTGTCTCCCCGAGCAGCGATCGCCAGGTCTCCAGGGCACGTTCGCCGAGTTTGATCCCAGCCTGGTACTCGCCCGAGAAGAACATGTAGCGAAGGCAGTTGAAAACCAGGCGCTGAATGGCCGGGTCCGTGCTGTTGAGGATGTCCGCGTACTTCAGATGCGGGACGATTTCCGCGTACACGGGCCACAGGTCCGGATCCGTCGGCCTGCGGGGGTCCGCTGCCGCCAATGACTGGCGTACCACCTCGATGAACTCCTCGCGGTCCTCGTCCGGCATGTCCTTGCCGACGATCTGGTGCACCATGCGGTGCAGATACAACGACTCGCCGGAGGCCGCCGCATCGTCGGAGGTCGTGTCGTGGGACTCCAGGCGGACCACAGAGTACTGGCGCAGCTGGTTGATCGCCTTGTTCCACAGGAGCGGGTCGTTGAGGAGTCCCGCGACCTGTTCGGGCAGCTCGTCGTGCGGCATCTCCTTGAGCAGGCGCACGGGGATGAATCCTGGCGCGAAGAACGTGCACAGGCGCAACAGGTCCACCGACTCCGGGACCGTCTCACGCAGCTTGTTCAGCAGTATCGACCACGCCGTCTGGAACGCGAGCGGGAAGTCCGCTGACACCTTGACCACGTCCTGGTCGATACCGCCCTCCAGGAGGGCGATGTAGTCCTCGACCGACAGGTCGGAGTCGTTCAGCCAGCCGGCCGTCTGGTCCAGCAGGAGCGGAAGATCCTCGAGGGCCTCGGCCAGCTGGTCGGCCTCGGCCTCGGTCAGCCGCGGTGCACGGCGGCGGATGAAGGCCACGGACTCGTAGCGCTCGTACACGGGCACCCCCAGCAGCTTGCTGTTGTGCTCGGTCCACTCCGGGTTCCGTGAAGTGATCAGGACATGCCCGGGGCCGGTCGGCACCAGGTCCCAGATCTGGTCCGGCTCGTCGGCCCCGTCCAGGACCAGCAGCCAGCGGGCGTACGGGTCGCCCCGGCGCAGCGAGTCGCGGACGGCGCGCAGGCGCTCACCGTATTCCTGCCCGGTCGTCAGCCCCAGTTTCGGAGCCAGTTCCGCGAGGACGCGGCGGTAGCTGACTCTCTTCTCGGCGTTGACCCACCACACCACGTCGTACTCGGAGCCGAACCGGTACACGTACTCGGCGGCCAACTGCGTCTTGCCGACGCCCGACATGCCGTGCAGCGCCACCACGCCCGCACCGGGCTCCGCGCCCTGGAGCAGGTGGTAGGCGTCGTTCAGCAGCGACTCCCGGCCGGTGAAGCGCGTGTTGCGGCGCGGAACACCGCCCCAGACCTCGGGCATGGCCGCGGGGAAGCGGGGGCCGCGCCGGGGGCCGTTCGTGGAGCCGGGCAGCGGAGCGGTCGGCAGGTCCAGCCGGTCCAGCATGCGGCGCTCGGCCTCGTCGGCACCCATGTTCGTCAGGTCGACGGCGGCGAGCGCGGCGGTGGCCGTGGGCACGGGGCTCGTGGTCACCGAGACGGCGGCGAAACGGGAGGGGTCGGGGCCCACAACCGCACGGAGCGCCGCGTTCCACTCGTCGTGGGTACGCGGACCCAGCTGGAAGTACCACTCGCTGACGACGATGAGGATGCGGCCCTCGGCGAGCTTCAGGTCGCGGAGGCAGTCCTCGAGGGCGATCTCGGCCGGGGAGTCCCAACGCAGATACACGACACGGAGACCACGACGCTCGAGTCGGTCACCGATCCAGGCCGCCCAGGCCCGGTTGAACCCGGCGAAGCTGATCGTGACCGTCTGCTTCCCGGCTCCCCTCTCGGTTGATCCAACCTGCGTGTGAGCTCCAGACATGCAGCGGCCTCCCCGTGCGTCATAGTAGAACCTGGGCGCGGCGCCGCATAGGCACGGACGGATATACGCCGTACTCGCGCTCCACGGTGGGCATCCCTTCCCGCAAGCGCAATGACCATCACCTCATCCGGCACGGTAATTCACGCTTGCGGCGCATCGGATTCCTGGCGTGCAACGCGTCCATGCCTCTGCAGCCACAGCGTGCGGGCCGCACTCACATAGGCTGCCGCGCGGGCCGTGTGACCACGAGGAGCGGGGCACTCGGCCATCCGTTCGTATCCCGCAACCATCTCGTCCACGAACTGACGCCCCCGTTGAGTGAGATCGGGTGAGGCGACCAGCGCAGGCAGCACCGCGCGCACCTGCTCCCGGTATCGCGCATGCAGACTCCAGGCCGTCTCCCTGTCGGCCTGTTCGGGGGCAGTGTGCGCGCAGCGCTGGAAGTAGTCAGCGAGCGCCAGATGCGAATAGGAACCCTGAAGAAGACCGTCGTAGGGGCGGGGATCGGGCCGCCATGGGGCGAAGTACCGCTCATCGGGACCAGCATGATGCAAAGGCATCATGTCGCTCACAGCAGCGAGTTTTGCGTGCTGAAGTTCGTGGACCAGAGTGGCGGCAAAGGTGGACGGTGTGGGCGGGATGCTGCTGAGCACGGTTCCGAACGCCTCACGCCTGGTGGCGCTGCAGCTTCCCGCGCTATGGCTCCCGGAGGGCGATACCGGTGGCTCAGCCAGCGGTACGAGGCAGCGCAGGAGAACGACAGCTTCCGTGACCCGTTGCGCTCCCCCGAGCCGCAAGGCCTCGGCCGTCCCTGCCCAGGCCTGCACCCATCGCTTGCGCTCCGCGTCGTCCAGCGTCGCCGGTCCGCTCAGCTCCTGGCGGCGCGGTCCGCCCCGCACCGCACGGTAGGGGTCGAGGTCATCCAGGGGCATGGGTTCAGCACCCGGCACCAGACCCGGCAACGCATACGCAGGTGTCCACGCAGGTGATCCCGACCAGGCGCCGACCCCGTCCTCCAGATGCACGACGATGTCGACAGCTCCTGATTGACGCATGATCAGACGCCTGTCCCGGCAGAGGACGTCTGCCACCGCGTCCCCGGACTGCACCGTGTACAACGCCCCCAGCGACGGCAGCGCAAGCACCCCGTCCCGCCCCCTCAGCCGCACGCTGAAGGAGATCCCGGCGCGAGCCGCGGCCACCGCGGCGACGGCGCTGAAGTGGGCCAGGTCCCGTGCGAGTTCCCGAGCACCCTCCTCCGTCGGCGGTCCCGGCTCCGTGTCCAGGCCGCGCAGGCAGCGCCTGGCCCAGGGGCCGATCAGCGGATGCAGGAGCCGGTCGCGGGCGGGCGAGCGGCGGGGGACGGACACGCCGTGCGGGAGGCTCACGGGTCCCGGGGCAGGCACCGACCCTGCCTCTTCCGGCGCCGGTCCGTAGCCCCCCGGCGGCTCCGTCCGGTCCGCCTCCACCAGCAACGCCCAGTCCTCCCGCATGCGTGCTCGCGCCCGGGGCGGACACACCGCGTCGTCCGCCCCCTCCACCGCGTCGAGCACCGCTCGCACCATCAGCAGTCGCCGGGTGTCCTGGTCGCGCACCAGGAGTGCGAGGGTGTCGGGGCCGCCCTCGGTGCGGCCGAGTTCGGTGAGCGCACGGTCGGGGATCGCCGGAAGTATCACGGGGTGCTCCCTTCGCAGGAGACGGCGGGGACGGACGCCCGGGGTGCCCGTGTCGCGCCGTCTGCGAGCCGCTTCGCCACATGGCGGATGAAACGCTGCAGGTCGGCGCAGTACACGGACGGGTTGGCGAAGCCGTTTCCGGCTCGATAGCGGTGGGCGTAGTGGCCGCCGCCGCAGACGGTGAGCAGGGGGCACGCCCGGCATTGGGCCGCCAGCGGGGCCGCGCCCGACTGCCGGGCCGCCACGCCGGGATGGCCCAGCGCGTCGTCGAAGCCGTGCCGGAAGACGTCCAGGCCCGTCTCCGCCGCGCCCTCGTACGCGGATTTCAGCGAGTCCACCTGTTCGATGGACCCGTCCGTCTCGACCACCACCGCGTCGAAGGGCGACAGGCCGAGCGACTCCGTTGCGGCCGGCAGGCCCATGAGCAGCGCCAGGCACGCCTCGAAGAGGCGCACCCGGGTCTCCCGCCGCGCGGCGTCCCACCATCGGTCGAACACGGCACACAGCCAGTCGCCATAGGGTGTGCCCGCGCCGTCCAGGTGCGGCGGCGGGGCCGACCAGTTCCCGTGCGGCAGGAGAAGGTCCAGGGCCGGCGGGCGCAGGGCGAGCAGGGATTCGTACGTCTCCAGCGGGTCCAGCGCGGGGTCCACCACCGTGAGGATTCCGGCGTACGACTCGGGGAACCGGTCAGCGACCAGGCGCGCCCCGCGTGATGCGGCCGGCCACGACGGGCGGCCCGAGTGGTCGACCCGTCGCGCGTTGTGGGCCGCGAGGCCACCGTCGAGGCTGATGCCGATGCGGATGCCGTGCTGGGACAGGGTGGCGACGCGGCGCTCGGTGAGGAGCGTGGCGTTGGTCTGGACGACCGGGTGGACGGCACAGGCGGCCGGGACGCGGTCGCGGACGAGGTCGGTGAAGCGCGCGAGCGCCTCAGCGCCGGCGAGCAAGGGTTCGCCCCCGTGCAGGACCAGCGATATCGCAGCCAGATCGTGGACGCGGGCGTGCTCCGCGATGCGGTGTGCGGTGCGGTCCAGGACCTCCGCCGACGCGGCGGCCGGCCGGTCGCGCCAGGTGTGGTCGGGGCCCTCGTACAGATAGCAGTACTTGCAGGCCAGATTGCACCGGCCGTTGACCTTCACTATGAACTGCCGAAAGGGTTGGCGCCCTTCACCGGCGACACTCGGAGATCCGGGTTCCTCCGGGATGTGCTCGGGAGCGGCGTTCGGCGACACTCCAGCACCCCCATGCCGTACGGCTCGTGCTGTGGCGGTTCGCCCCTCCGCGGCACGGCCCCCTACCCGTACAGGGGCTATGCCTACCCACGGGCTGGCGCAAACGCACTACGTTCGAAAGTGACTGATTGGGCAATACATTCGACCGAAAGTGATGCGTCGCAGCGCCAGTCGGACCGTTCCCGATGGCGCCTCGGCCTCCGCTCCTCTCAGAAGGAGTTGTTGAAGCCCCACAGCATCTCGCTCGGCTGCGCCGCCCGCTCCCGCAACTCCTCCAGCACCTCGCTCAGCACCGGATGCCGAAGCGTCCTCAGCTCGTCCAGGTCGAGCCCGAGCAGATCCGGAAGCGGCTCCTGCGTGACCGTCGAGCCCGCTCCCTCATCCAGCGCCCCGGAAGACGCTTCCTCGCGTATGTCCATCGTCTGTTCCTCTCCCCTCGCCGCGCTCACTCCAGCTCAGCCAGTCGCTGGGCCGTCTGACGTGCCGTCGGCTCGCCCGTGCCCACGTGGTCCTCCGGCAGCCTCGACCACTCCGTACGGGCGGCTCGGTATGCCTCGCGGGCCGCGCGCGGACGGGCCGCCGCCTCGTAGGACATACCCCGCCAGTGGCGTGCCTGCGCGCCGAGTTCCACGGCTTCCCGGCGTCGGCGGTCCGTCTCCGCCCTCTCCTCCGCATCGCGGGCCGACTCGGCGGCTGCCCGGAACGCGTCGACCGCCTCGTCCAGGCGCGCAGGGCGGCCGAGACTCTGGTACGCCTCGAACTGCACCTGGCCGACCTCCAGCCAGCAGCGGGCGGCCAGCAGCGGTTCGTTCGCCTCCACCGCCGCGAGCCCGAAGAGGTGTTCGGCCTCACGCAGATCGACCCGGTCGCCCCTGGCGCGGTAGCGGAGCATCAGTGCCTTGCCCAGCAGCAGCAGGCGGTGCCCGAGGTGCGGGCTGCCCGTAGGGGTCTCCGTGCGGCAGTCCCGCAGCACCCTGATCGCCCGGGACAGCGGCTCGGACGAGCGGCGGCCGGTGTCCAGCCCGGCCCGGCGCAGCAGCACCTCGCCCCACTCGGCCAGCACATCGGCGTGCGCGGGCGCGTCCCGCGACATGCGCTGCGCCGCCTGCTCGAAGCAGTCCGCGGCCTGCACGAGTTCGCGCGGATCCCCCGTCTCGCCGTGGCGGGCCGCCCTGATGCGTCCGGCGCGCACCAGAAGGGCGGCGCGCAGGCCTTGGTCCCTGGTGAGGCTCAGCGCCTCGTCCACGCGCGCCTGCGCGTCGTCCAGGGCTCCGCCGGACCTCAGCAGGGCATCGACCAGGTCGAGGAGGATGCGGACCCGCTCCCGGGGGCGCTCCCCGTGGGTCCCGCCGTCCGCCTCGGGAACGGTCTCCAGGGCGTTGCGCAGCGACTGCGCACCCTGTTCGGCATAGCGGCGGGCCTGCTCGGGATCGAGGGTGGCGTCCGACAGGCGCAGCAGGACCCGGCCGTGGGCGAGGGGCAGTTCGGGCGGCCTTCGGCTGAGGTCCGGCCAGGCGTCGGCGAACGCCTCCAGCATGCCGACGGCGCCCTGCAGAAGCGCACTGTCGCCACCGAGACTCCACTGCGCCTCCAGTGCGCCCACGCGCTCCAGCGTGAGCCTCAGCGCCTCGTCCTCGTTCAGTTCCGGGGCCGCGCAGGCCACCGCGTACTCGCGGTCCGCCCTGCGCAGCAGTTCGAGCGCGCCCCGCTCGTCGCCGCGTCGCCTGCGGTCGGTGGCGGCGGCGCGCAGCACCCGCGCGAGTACGGCCCGTTCGCGCAGGGCACGGGGGTGGGCCACGGCGCGGTCCGCGGCCGTCTCCGCCTCCCGCAGCAAGTCCGCGCCGCCCAGCACCTCCCACAACCGCAGGACGCAGTGCGCGTACTCGGCCCACAGCTCGGGGTCGGTGCCGATGGCCCGCTCGTGCTCCGTGGCGCCCCGCAGCAGCTGGACGGCGTCGATCAGGTCCTGGACCATGCCTTCCTGGTCGAACTGCTCGACCAGTGCACGGGCCCGTACGACGGCCTGGTGTGTCGGGCGCTCCGTGGCCGGCCCCGGGCGGCCCCGGCTGCCGTAGAGCGCCAGTTGCTCCGGCAGGGGCATGAAGCGCTCCAGCACGCGGGCGGCCACCTCCGCGAAGGGCTGGGGGACGAGGGTCGCGCCGCCGTTGTCGCCGTTCTCCTCCGGGTAGGGGGCGCCGGGCGCGTACGGGCGCCCCGAACCGCCGTTGCCCAGTTGCGCGAGGGCGAGGGCGGGGAAGTTGGGACCGCCCCTTCCGAAGCGCTGTTCGATGTACTCCGAGCAGTGCTTGAGCACCAGCATGGCCTCGTCCCGGCCGAGCGGTGGCAGCAGGGACTCCTGGACGCCGGGGGCGAACTCGTACCACTGGACGCCGTCGGCGCCGTGGTCCTCCTTGGCACGTGAGAGCAGGCCGCTGAGCATGACCTCGGCCAGTTCGGACGGCCCGGAGCCGGGAAGCATGGTCCGCTGCACCAACTGCATCACCGGCAGGCACAGCGGGGCCGCGGCGAGATAGACGGCCAGCCGGCCCGCGGCCGGGGATGCGGTGGAGCGGAAGCGGCTGACCAGTTCCAGCGCGGACGGACGGCGGCCTGGGCGTGCCGCCGGGGCAGACGGCTGGTCGGCGTGTACCCAGCCCACGGCGCCGGCCACCGGTCCGGCGCCCGCACCGGACAGCAGCCGCGCCCACGCCCCCAGGGCCACCGGCTCGGGCGGCAGCACCGGAACCGGGAGCGCACCGCGCCGGGTATCAGGGGACGGCCCGGCCGGAGTGCGCACTCGGAGCGCGGCGGCGCCGCCCAGCGTCTCTCCCCGGGTCAGTTCCCCATAGGTGACGGGAAGCCGGGTGCGGTTCCACATGCGCTGCGGAAGCGGCTGGAGTACGGCGGCGGGGGCCTGGCGGGCCAGGTGGTGCAGCAGACGGTGCGCACGGCCGCTGCGCCAGAGCGGACCCGCGCAGTCGCTGACCAGGAGGGTGATACGGCGTCCGGTCGGGTCGCTGAGCCGGTCGGCGGAGTGCAGCGGTGCGGCGTCCGGTTCGGGACTGAAGCTGACTCCGGACTCGCCGTCCGGACCCTCGTGCAGATAGCTGACCTGGATGTCCCAGAAGGCACCCAACTGGGCGAAGACCTGCTTCAGTTCGGCGAACATCTGGTCCCACACCCGCATCGACGACGATGCGTCCATCACCAGCTGAAGCCGTGCGTCGGCCCGGGTCACCGCCCGGAAGACGGGCAGCACCAGGCCGCCCGCTCGGGCGCTCCGCTCCGCCGTCGCCGTCTCGTCGAGCACCGACCTCAGCGGTGGCGCTGCGCTCCTGTACCCCTGCAACGGCCGTAATGCGCGCTGGAGTTCAAGCGGGGCGGGGAAGGCGGGGGCGACGGGCACACCGACGGGCAGCGCGGTGGCCCGTCCCTGCCCCCGGAACCGTTCCCCGCCTTGCTGGGGCACCGGATACAGCGCGATGCGCCGGTCGCCTTCCGGCTCGTGCGGCAACGGCTCGGGCGGGAGCGGGTCGGCCTGGCGCAGGTCCGCGGCTGGGAGGCCCCCCGACGGTTGTTCGCCGGGCCGAACGGCGGGTACGGCCGGCTGCTCCGGCGCCGCGTCCCCGGAATGCGCCGGACGCGTCCAGCGGGCCAGCCAGAGGGCGTCGCACAGCTGCTCGCCATCGGGATCGAGCCCGATCTCCCGCAGCACGGCCACGAGTTCGGTGATCGGGTCGGCCGGAGGTACGACGGGGCGTCCGGCGCCGGGTCCTTCGCCGGGGCGGACAGGACCGTGGCGCGCCGCTGCGTCGGGCATCACTCTCACCTCGGCCGGTCGAGTCGCTGGATGAGCAGGTCGGCCAGGCGTTCACGGCTCGGCGGAGCGGCCGCGTCGGTGAGGTAGATGGCGTTCAGCAGCTGGTCGGCCGCGAGGAGTTCGCTGCGCGAACGCTCGAGGAAATGGCTGATCAGGTCGTCGCCCGAACGGGCCGCCTCGTCGCCCAGGTGCGCGCGGACGAAGGTGGCGAGCCTCGTGTGGTCGGGCCGGCCGAGCTGCAGGTGGATGCAGCGGCGCATCAGCGGAGCCGGGAAGTCGCGCTCCCCGTTGCTCGTCAGGACGACGAAGGGGAAGGCGCGGCAGCGGACCCTGCCGTCACGCACGCGCACCTTCGTGCCGTCGGCGGTGAGCACCTCGGCCTCGCCGTCGGGCAACCGGTCGGCGATGCGCTCCAGTTCGGGGATGGCGAACTCGCCTTCCTCCAGGACGTTGAGCAGGTCGTTGGGCAGGTCGATGTCGCTCTTGTCCAGCTCGTCGATGAGCAGCACGCGCGGGACGTCGGACGGCAGCAGGGCGGTGCCGAGGGCCCCGAGGCGGATGTAGCTGCCGATGCTCTCCGCCGATCCGGGGGAACCGGCCGCGGTCCCGAATCCTCCCTGCGCCGCGATCTGCACATCCTGCAGCCGGGCGATGGCGTCGTAGTGGTAGAGGCCGTCCTGGAGCGTGGAGCGGCTGACGATGGACCAGCGCAGGACGTTGCCGAGACCCAGTTCGTAGGCGACGGAGTGCGCGAGGGTGCTCTTGCCCGCCCCGGGGCTGCCGGTGACGAGGAGGGGACGGCGCAGATAGAGCGCCGCGTTGATCATCTCCAGTTCCTCGGCGCCGGGCCGGTGCAGTTCGGCGAGGTGCCGGTACGCACCGAGCCTGCGGTCCTCGGACCCGTCGCCGTCGACGCCCGCGGCCGCCGCCTCCCGGCCCCTGAAGTCTCGCCACGGCGGAGGGTCGGGCAGCCGTTCGATCCCGTCGTGGGGTTCCCCGGCGCCTCGGTAGATGAGCCACTCACTGGATTCGGTCATGATCCGGTCCTCGTCGTCACTCGTCCGCCATGGCCGCCGAACGTCCTTCACCGTATCCATCCACAGGAAGCCTGGTAAGAGCGCGGTACTGCCTTCGGGGCGATCGCTTCACGGTGCCTCCAGCAGGTCGTCGCTCCCCGGCAGCGGCCGGTGCGGGTCGTCGTAGAACAGGGCGATGCCGTCGGCCCAGTACGTCTCCGTCCGGCCGGCCCGGAGCCCCGCCCGCAACGTGTGGACCAGCTCCGGAAGCCGTTCGGCGCCGCCCGCCCCGGCGACCGTGTCGCCCGCCCGGCGGTGGAACTCCCCGCACACCGCGTCCCGTCGGCCGCGCCAGCGGCGCCACAGCGCGACGCCGAAGCCGCCGTGCACGATCCGCGTGAGCGCTACCGTGTCGTCCTCGAACCGCTGATCGCCGTAGCGGCACAGGATCGGGATCGCGCCGTGCGGCAGGCCCCGCAGCCGGTTCAGTGGCGGTACGGGTATCCGCAATCCGTCGTCGCAGTCCAGGACTTCGGGCCGGGCATCGTGCGAATGGACCCAGTGCCAACGGGCCTCCCGCTCCCGCTGTTCCTCGTCGTCGGCGAGCGGGTCCTTCTCGTACGGTACGAACTCCGCCCCGTCGGGCAACTGGTCACGGTCGGCCGAGCGCACCACGACAGGGCGTTCGGCGCCGAGCGGAGTGCCGTCCGGACCCAACTGCCAGGTGTCGACCGGCAGTCCGAGCAGCGTCTGGGGCAGCGCGACCTGCAGCAGGGCGGGCCGACCGGGCCGGTCGCAGTGACGGAAGGCTTCCGCGAGGGGGCCGACGAGCGGTCCTGGCAGCGCGTCCAGCGGCAGCCGCTCGGCCTCTTCGAGGCGGACGACCTCGCCGTCGGGCCGGGCCACCGAGATCCGCCAGTCGCAGCGGTCCGGCTCCCAGCCCCGCTGGACGAGTTCGAGCAGTGCGCACGGGCGTGGCGCGCGATCGGCCGTGTGCGCCTCGATCCGCTCCCCGCGCGCGGGGTCGTGAACCAAGGACCCTTCGAGTCCGGGCGCAAGGTCGTTCGAGGGCGCGAACACTGTGGGCCCGGTCGACGCCGCCGGTGTTCCGTAGGGGGTGGCAGGGACGAGGTCCAGCGGATCGCGCCTTCCGCGCTGCGGGGGCAGCGGGGCGGACCCCGGGCTGTGCCGTGGCCGGAGGAGATCGATCCGCCGCTGCGCCAGAATGTGCCGGTACCGCGTGCCGAGGCCCTCCGCGCTCTGCCGCAGCCACTCCCACAGGGCCTGTTCCGCGTCCCGGGTGCCGGGCGTCTCGAAGGGCCGGTCGGCGGACATGACCCGCATCGCGTAGTCGATCACGAGTTCCAGTGCGCCGTCCTCACGGGCGCTCTCGTACAGTGCGCCGAGGCCGTCGCGCCAGCCGCGCGGGGCCGGCTGGGGGATCGCGGCCGCCAGACCCGGGAGCGATTCGAGGATGTCCAGCAGGCCGCGGGTGCTGGCCGGGGGCGGCAGGTCCGCGAGGCGGCCCAGTAGCTGGATCCGCTCGTCGGGACTGAGTGCCCGGCCGGGTCGTGCGCCGAGCTGGCCTTGCACATCGGCCCAGGTGGGACGCTCGGAGTCGGGGTGCCGCTGCCGGTCCCGGTGGTAGCGGTCGTGGGCGTGGAAGACGGCCTGGTACAGATCGCAGTGCTCGGTGCGGATCCCGTCCCGGGGCACGGACAGCGCCCGTAACTGCTCGATCCCCGTGGACGTACCCCCGCTGCCGTGGTCCGAGCGGGACTTCAGGACGCCGATGACCTCGCCTCGCAGCGGGTCGATGACGGGACCTCCCGAGACACCCGGCGGAAGGTCGTTGTGGCCGAGGCGCATCTGCACGCCCGAGGACCAGCCTCCCAGGGTGCCCTGCACCGAGAGGGGTCCGTCCATGACCTGCAGTTGGCCGCCCAGCACGGTCCAGCCCGCGTAGAACACCCTGCCTTCGCCGTAATACGCGGCGGGCCGCTCGGAGACGTAGACGCAGTCGTGGTCGACGGGCTCGCGGAGCCGGACGAGCGCGAGGTCCGGGGCGGGCCAGTTGCCGCGCACGGCCCCCGCCAGGCGCTCCGGGACCGTGGCCGCGACGGCGCCGGGCACGACGGAGCTACCGCGCCCCGGACCGTTCTCGTAGACCACGGCGACCTCGTCCCCCTCCCCGCCCAGTGCCACGTGCGCGCAGGTCAGAACCCAGTTCGGCGCGACGAAGAACCCGCTGCCGAGGAATGTTCCCGGCTGGTCGAGGGCATACCCGACCCCCGGGCGATGGATGCGCACGGTCGCGGCCATGACGAGTTCACGCAGCGCACGATGGGCCGCGTCGAGGCCGCTCGATGCGCCCCGGGCGTGCCCGTCCGTCATGCCCCGCTCCCGCCGCCGGCCGCATCGGCGCCGCCGTGCCCCCGAACGCCGGGGGACGCGCCCGCGTCCGGGACGCCGGCCGCGGGGGACGGCGTGGTCCCCGGCGTGTTATCGCCCGTACCGGCGGTGGCGTCGAGCGTGCCTGGCGTGCCGTCCAGCGTGCCGGGCGGTGGCGGGCCGCCGTTCCAGGTCAGGGTGACCGTGATGCCCGCCTTGGCCTCGCCGTCCGCCAGCAGTCCGACCACCTTGCCCGCCTTCGCGGTCAGCTCGATCCCGAACTCGACGCTGACCTCGTCGGGCCGTACCGCGCGCAGCGGTCCGGCCAGCGAACGCGCAACGCCGGTGATCACGGAGTGGAGGCTCTCGACCTGTGCCTCCACCCGGTCGGCGAAACCGGTGTCCGTGTACGACAACTCCCCGGACGGCACCGCGAGCTCCTCGGCCCCGGATATCCGGGCCCACACAGGTGTTCCGTCCGGCATCTCGATGCGCGCTATCCGCGTCGACCCGTCCGCCATGGCATCCCCCGCTCCCCCGTGATCCCGTCTGCCGCTGCGCAGGCTAGCGACACGGCGGACGTGACGCGAGAGCACAGCCGACCCGCGGGACCACCGCGCTCCCGCCTATCCTTTTCTTGTCCTCTCCTACCCCCTCAGCGAACCTCCGGAGCACCACCGATGTACTTCACCGACCGCGGTATAGAAGAGCTGGAGAAGCGGCGCGGCGAGGAAGAGATCACCTTCGAGTGGCTCGCCGAGCAGCTGCGTACGTTCGTCGATCTCAATCCGGACTTCGAGGTGCCGGTGGAGCGCCTGGCGACCTGGCTGGCCCGGCTGGACGACGAGGACGACGACGAGTAGCACCTGCGCCGCCCGCCCCGGCACTGCCGAAGCGGCGCCGGGGCGGTGTTCTGCGTGCGCGGGGCCGCCTCCTGCGGGCGTCCGACACGGTCGCGAGCGGTGGCGGAGCGGCCTCCTGCGACGTCGGGCAGGGTCGCGAGCGGTGGCGGGCGGCGCCCGTCGGCGCGTCGTCTCGTGCTTGCCGGGCGGGGTGCCGTACGCGAGCCGTCGGGAACCGGCCAGCGTGGGCGCGGTCAGTTTGTTGAGTTTGTCCGGGTTGCTCGATCGTCCGGCTTGCGCACCCCCCGCGTGGCTCACCCCCCGCGTGGCTCGGGATCCGTCCGGCTGCCCAGCGCGCTCCTCGCGTGACCAGTCCGTCCAGCGCTTCCAGGTGACCTGCCCGTCCGAACGTGCGGGCGCGTGATCACCGGCCGCCGCACGGGAGCCAGGTGCCGAGGCGGCGAGGCGGCGAGGCGGCGAGGCGGCGGTGGCCCGATTGGCCCGGCGGAACGACGGTGCACGGGGGCGGCGTTGATAGCGCCTCAGCATTCTCCTGTGCCTCGCGCGCCCCGGGGCGTTCCGCCGGTACACCACCTTCGGCACACCGTCTTCGGCGCGCCACTTTCAGGGCGTTTCGACCTCTTCCTCCCGTACACTCCCTCGTCGCCGGCGCGCGTCGCCACCCCATCCGCACGTTCCCCGAATGAGCGCCTTGACTTTCCCCGGCCGCGATATATCGTGAATTGCCAGAAGACGCGATATGGCGCGTCGGGAGCCCCGTCCGCGGAGCCGTCCGGCGTCGTCGCGCATGTCCGCGCCGCCGTCCCCCGCGGATGCCTGTCCGCCCCGGCCGAGGAGGTCAGCACCATGTCAGAGTGGTCCGTCGCAGAGCCGAGGAAGCTCACTTTCGACGCCCCGGTGACGGCACTCCATGTGCGCATCGTCAACGGAACGGTGAACGTGGTGGGCACCGACGAGGGTTCCGCGCGGCTGGAGGTCTCGGAGATCGAGGGGCCGCCGCTCGTGGTGACGCACAAGGACGGCGCCCTCACCGTGGCGTACGAGGACCTCCCCTGGAAGGGCTTCCTCAAGTGGCTCGACTCCAAGGGCTGGCGCCGCAGCGCGGTGGTCTCCCTGGCGGTCCCTGCGTCCACCCGTGTGGAGGTGGGCGTGGTCGGGGCCAACGCCATGGTCTCCGGGATCGCCGGCGGCTCCGATGTGAAGGGCGTGACGGGCGACACGACACTCGTCGGCGTCTCCGGACCGGTCCGCGCCACGACGGTGTCCGGGAGCGTCGAGGCCCAGGGCGTCAGCGGGGAGTTGCGGCTCAACTCCGTCTCCGGCGATCTGACGGTCATCGAAGGGACCTGCCCCGTCGTGAAGGCCGACTCCGTGAGCGGCTCGATCATCCTCGACCTCAATCCCACGAGCGGCCCCACCGACGCCCGTCTGACGAACGTCTCGGGCGAGATCGCCATCCGCCTCCCCCACCCCGCGGACGCCGAGGTCGAGGCGAACACGGCGAGCGGCGCGGTGTCCAGCGCCTTCGACGACCTGCGGGTGAGCGGCCAGTGGGGCGCCAAGAAGATCACGGGCCGCCTGGGCGGGGGCACCGGCCGTCTGAAGGCCACCACGGTCTCCGGCTCCATCGCTCTGCTCCGCCGGCCGCCCGCGGAGGACGAGCCCTGGGACGCGCCACCCGCGGACCACTCCGCAGGCGGCGACACCACCGCCTGGTCAGATCGTTCCTCCAACGGCACGACCGCCGGTCCGACCGAGCAGAAGGGGCTCTGACATGCCTCCCGTCTTCGCCCATGGACGACTGCGCCTCTACCTGCTGAAGCTGCTCGACGAGGCGCCTCGCCACGGCTACGAGGTGATACGGCTCCTGGAGGAGCGCTTCCAGGGCCTGTACGCGCCGTCCGCCGGCACCGTCTACCCGAGGCTGGCCAAGCTGGAGGCCGAGGGCCTGGTGACGCACACCACCGAGGGCGGCCGCAAGGTCTACGCGATCACGGACGCGGGCCGCGCCGAACTGTCCGAGCGCAGCGCCGAACTGGCCGATCTGGAGCTGGAGATCCGGGAGTCCGTCGCGGAGCTGGCCGCCGAGATCCGCGCCGACGTCCGGGGGGCCGCAGGGGACCTGCGCCGCGAGATGCGGGCAGCGGTCTCCGAGGCCCAGCGGGGCACCAAGGGCCACGGGGGTGCGTACGGGGGGCACACCGACCAGTCCGAGAAGGAGGCGTGGCGCGTCGCCAAGGAGGAGATGCGCCGCGTCAAGCAGGAGTGGAAGGACCAGGCGCGGCGCGCCAAGGACGAGAGCCGGCGGGCCCGCGAGGAGGCCGAGCGCGCCCGCCACCAGGCCAGGGAAGCCCAGGAGCGGGCGCGCGCCCAGGCGCAGGAGGATATGCAGCGCATAGCCCGCCGGGTGCAGGAGCAGGTGCAGGACCACTTCGCGCGCGGCGACTGGCCGACCGGCGTCCGGGAGGGCATCACCGAACTGGCCAAGGAGTTCGGTGAGTTCGGGAAGGAGTACGGCTTCGGACGCGCCGGAGCCACCGGCACGCCGAAGGCCCCGGATGCCCCGGATGCCCCGGATGCCCCGGATGCCCCGAAGTACTCGACGACCTCCGAGGACTTCCCCGGAGCGTACGAACCCTCCTGGGCGCACGAGGACTTCTCGGGCGACCCTGCCCGTGCCCTCGACCGGCTCCTGGACCGCTTCCGCGACGACATCCGGGACGCGGCCCGCGACCACGGGGTGACGGAGGACCAGCTCCGCGAGGCCCGCCACCATCTGTCGACGGCTGCGGCCCATATCGGGGCGACGTTGCGGTCAGGGAAGAGCTGACACCCGGATCACGGGGCCGGATCGCGGGCGCGGCGCCGCCTGCGCTGCCACGGGATGCCCCTTCCCGGCTGCTCAGGTTGACCGACCAGGAAGGGCAGAACAGGAAGGGCAGAAGCTGCAGCAGATCGTGCGCCGGGGCAGCACCAGTTCGGTGCGGTACCGGCGCGATGATGCTGCTCGCTTCGGTCGGCGGCAACAGGGTGCCCGTAATCACAAGGCTGGAGCAGGCCGACGAGGACACCGTCCGTGACGTGATCCATCGGTTCAACGAGATCGGCCTGACCTGCCCGGACCCTCGGACCTCCGCGAGTTCAGGGAAACTGAAGGGTCCTCAGGAGGAACCCGAGGGTCCGTTGTCATGCTTCTCGGCGATGGACCCTCGGGTTCGGTGCT